>PIVZ01000067.1 GCA_003354045.1 bacterium | reverse complement strand
CTACCTGCGCAGGCCACCTTTCGCCCCCTTTGGGCCACATAGATGGTCCGTTGCCGGCCGCAAGCTGTCGCTGTCCGACGAGTGCTGCGGGACAGAGTACTCCGTGGGTTTCTACGGCTACTGGGCCGGAACCGAGAAGCGTGTGCTCGACCTACACGGCATCTGCGATCCCCTGCTGGCCCGGGTGCCCGCCGTCCCGGGACGTCCTTGGCGGCCGGGCCACTTCTACCGGAAGGTGCCGCGTCTGTACCAGGAGAGTTATGGAGCGGATACCCCCGAGTTTCTTGACCCACAGATAGGGGAGTACTACCGGCGTCTCGAACTGATCACGCGGGGCGAGCTGTTCTCATGGGAGCGGATGAAGACCATCGTCGGCCTCAACCTCGGGTTCTACGACCGATACCTGCAGGCGCATGGCCGGACGGGCGGACAGGCAATCGGGCCACCATAAGGGGCTCGCCTGCGAGTGCGGCGAACCTGCTAGTATTTGGGTTGATAATACCTGTTGGCGAGGTGAGCGTAGTAGATCATCTGCGAATTGATGTAGGCGTCGAGTTCGGTCACCAAGTTTTCTCGTATCTTCGGGAACTGGGAGGAAAAGTCGACCTTCTCCGACGGGTCTATTTCGACGTTGATCAACCGCTCGCCTTCTCGACTGCAACGAATCATCTTCCACGGGTAGTTGACCACACCGTCTGCCGGGATGACACCCTGGGCCGTCATGAAGATCGACCTGTCCTCGCGCTTTCCGAAAACTACGTCGATACCTTGAAAGTTGGGGTGGCTCGGCAAGTCGATCAGCGCGAGCACGGAAGGGTTGATGTCAATGAGCGAAATCGTATCGGTCCTTCTCCCGCGCAGTTCATTATGTGGAGTTTTGATGAGGAGGAAGGTCTTCACTTGAGCGTCGTAAAGAGATGTGCCGTGTGAGGGATATCCGTTTTGATAGAAGGCTTCACCGTGGTCAGGAACGACGATGATGATCGCGTCATCGTAGATCCCCCGCTCCTTCAAGAAGCGAACAAAGAGCCCGACTTGCGCATCGACATAATAGAGTGCGTTATCAAAGCGATTGATGACACGCGGGATTTCACTTCGCGGGTATCGAAAGAAGGTGAACTGCCCGCGGACCTCACTGGGTTGGTAAGGCCTTGGCGCTTCGGGATCGATGTCATAAGGAAAATGTGTGCGTTGGAAATTTAGCGCGAGAAAAAGCGGCTTCGTAGAACTCCTCGCTGCCATGAACTCTTGTGCCTTCTCCCGAGTGAAGGCGTCGTCGAGCTTCGTTTCAATGCCAATATTTTCTCCGAGTGCATCAGGGCTATGGAAAAAGGTATCGATCTTCGAGTTCGTCAAGAGAAAACGACGCATGCCCTGCCAGTTTTCATTCTGAGACGAGAATAAGGCCGTCTCATAACCGTAGTGGCCCAGCACGTCGAAGAGCAGGGTCTTGGGGTAGTCTACCTTAGCAAACATGTCGAGACGGCTGCGCCGTCTCGGATACTGGCTGCTACTGATACTCGTTTGCGCGTAGTTGGAGTGGTTTGACGGAGCATACGCGTTGGGGAAGACGAGGCTATCCTCCGCCAACGCGTCGAGATGTGGTGTAATGCCGCTTCGGTGGTACCCGTTGAATCCAACATGGTCACTCGAGATGGCCTCCAGCATGATGAGGAAAACCGGAGGGCGAGAGCCAGGCTCTCCCGCTTTGTCGGCGTATCCCTGAAGGGAAATGATCGGCTCTAGAGCAGCCAGAGGAGTGGCGGCTTGCAGTTGGCTTGTGCGGAGACGTCGGTTGGATTCGAGCCACGTCGTCACGGCATACGTCATCGGAAAGGTGTTGTATCGCATCTGAGCGGTGCGCCCATTGTCCAAGATGAAGGGGTACGCGCTGACCGTGGCGATGACAACGGCGTATGACAGAATCGCAAGGCGTTTCGTCAACGTGAGATGCGTTTTAGCGATGCTACGTAGACGGGCGGTAGCAGGCGGCCAGAGCAACGTGACGATGAACGCCGCCACCAGGTTCACGACAATCAGGACCGCCGCATCGTGCCAAGCGTTGAGAAACACTTGCTTCGTGTCGGTAAATAGCACGCTGAATGCATCAACGCTGAGGTAGATGCCGAGTTGCTGGTGTGTGAACTCGGAAGAAAAGTAGAAGAGAGTGACGAGAGAGACGGCAGGGAGCAGGAAAAGTAGGTGTATCGCGATGCGAACGGCGGCGGGCGTCCGGTGCGCGCTCCACATGACTGTCCCCGTCGTTGCCGCGAGCACTGCTATGACAGGGATTTGCAGCAAGAAGCCGCCAAGAAAAGTGAAGAAATCGAAACGAAGCGTTTGTTCAGAGGTTGCGTTCAGACGCAGGATGATTGTAGCCAGATTGCATACAGCGATTGCGACGAGCCAGCAGATGCCATTTGCAAAAAGGTGGCGCTGGAGAACAATCATATACTCGTGGATTCTTGTTAGAAGGCGTGATTGCGAGAATAAGGAACGATATGCAATCTTACAATGTCCAGCAGGTCGTTCCTACCTCGGGAGATATAAAGCGTCGGTCTCGGACCATTTGAATGATCGGTGCATCGCACACGGAACTGTGCCGCATCCGGTTCTCTGGGCACAAGTTCGACTTAACCCGGGTTAATTTTTCGCATTGATGGCTTCGCGCACCAGCCCTACTTCGATGGCGCTGTTGCCCATATCCACGAGGCTCTCGCGGTAGCTGCGTTGCTTCCAGCCGAGTTCCGACCTTGCCTTGGCGTTCGAGACTTTCTCTTTGCGGCCGATCGAGGGAAGCGTCCCGCGGAGCGTCTTGTCAAAGCGCGCAGCCAGCCAAAGTATCGGATAGGGAAGATGTCCCGTGGGAACCTTGTAGCCGCGTGGCCGGAACTCTTCATCGAGAATCTTGGCCATGTCGCGCATCCACATGTGTTAGCCCGCGCAGATGTAGCGATTGCCGGCAGCCTCGGGTTTGGTCATTGCAAGGATGTGCGCCTCGGCGAGATCGCGCACGTCTACCATCGCAAAGCCCAGCTGCGGACAAGCCGGCATGTCGCGGTTCAGTAGTCGCTTGATCACCTCGGCGGAGGTCGCAGGAGCGTCGTTCATGAGCGGTCCGACGACGAAGCCGGGATTGATGACCGAGAGCTCGAACTTCTTCTCGGTCGGAAGTTCTTCCACGAACTTCCACGCATGGCGCTCCGCCAGCGTCTTGCTCTTCTGATACGCCTCGCAGTTCTCGGCGTTCGACCAGTCGGCCTCGGTGAAGACTTTCCCTGTGCCCTGTCCGTGACCGAACGCCACGGCGGCGACAGACGATGTCACTACGACCCGCTTTACCGCGCCGTCGGTCGCCGCGCAGGCACTGAGTAGCCGATGGGTGCCGTCCACCGCCGGACGGACGAGCTCATCTTCGTGCTCGGGCGATGCGGCAGGAAACGGCGAGGCCACATGTAGCACGAAGCTGCAGCCGGCGACTGCCTCGCCCCACCCGGCATCGCTGGTCAGATCGGCTTCGACGAGCTCGAGCCTGTCGGCGCCTTCGAGTGCGTGCAGATGTGCGACCTTCGCCTCGTTGGCCACGCTGCGGACGGTGCCGCGAACGGCGTAGCCCCTGTCCAAAAGAGCCTTGACGCAATGCCCGGCAATGAAACCGGAGGCACCGGTCACCAGGACTTTCTCTTTTTCACTCACGTTGGCCATTTGCTTGCTCCTGTTCCTGTGCCGACCCTTAGCCCGGATTATTCATGAATCGCTCTGCTGCGGCAGCCAATCGCACACCATCTCGGGCCGTACTCGCTCTTCGCTCGACGACGTACTGTCAGTACGCCTTACTCGCTCATCACTGCGTTCGCCCCGAGCTGGCGCACGCTTGGCTGCCTCGCGACGAGCGCTCATGAATAACCCGGGTCAGCCTGTTTCCGCACTCGCGCCGCCAGCCCTCCAGATCGGGGGTCCCGCCGGACGGCAGACCGGACCCGGGCATGGCGTGGAAGTGTGTCTGCATGTCCTCCCCTATGGAAGGAAAGACAAACTGACCGTCCTGGTCAACCCCTTGCCAAGGTCTCGTCACCCATAACCACGCGCTTCAGCCCCGAGGTGCCGCTCGTGCAGCGGATTCTCAAGGACGCCGGCTACAGGACGGCGGCTTTCGTCACCAACCCGTTTCTGCGGGAGTGGAACCCGTTCCACCTTGGCTTCGTCACGTCCGACCACGGGCGCTCCCTCGAGAGCGACGTGGACATCGGTTACGGCCCGGCCTGGCGAGTCAACAAGAAAAGCATGCACGAGTTCAACCTGCGGGTCCCCTTCGTGCTACTGCCGTCCCGACGGATCCCGAGCGCAAGCCATCTCGATACTCCCTGCAGCAACATCGACTTCACGCCCACGCTCCTTGACCTCCTGGGAATACGCGCGCCGTTGACCTATCCGGCGGAGTCGCTGGCTGACGCGCGAAGGTACGCCACCCACCTGATCCTTACAGGAACACGACCCCGGGTGGTGCGGGCTTTGTCTTGGACGGGCGGTCGCTCTAGTTCTACACGGTCATGAAAGCACTCGACCCTCCCCCAAGGCTTCTGCTCGGTCCCGGTCCGTCGATGGTGAGCCCGCGCGTGCTGGCCGCCATGTCGAGGCCGCTGGTCGGTCATCTCGATCCTTTCTTTCTCGGCCTGCTCGATCGCGTGCAGCAAGGGCTGCGCGACCTGTTCGGCACCGGCAACCCGCTCACGCTGCCGATCTCGGGGACCGGCTCGGCCGGCATGGAGACCTGCTTCGTCAATCTCGTAGAGGACGGCGACGAGGTCGTCGTCGGCGTAAACGGTGTGTTCGGCACGCGCATGTGCGAGGTGGCCTCACGGTTGGGCGCGCGCGTCGTCCGAGTGGAAGCGGAGTGGGGTAGCATCGTCGAGCCGGCCGCCGTGGCCGAGGCGCTATCAAAGTGCAACAAGCCGGTGCTGGTCGCCGTGGTGCCTGCCGAGACCTCGACCGGCGCGTGGCAGCCGATAGAGGAGATAGCGGCGGCCGCCCGCGATGCCGGTGCGCTGGTGCTGGTGGACACGGTCACCTCGCTTGGCGGCTGTCCGGTCGAAGTCGATGCGTGGGGAATCGATGCCGCCTACAGCGGCACCCAGAAGTGCCTGAGCTGCCCGCCGGGGCTGGCGCCGGTGACCTTCGGCGAGCGTGCTGTGGAGAAGATACGTACGCGCTCGAGCAAGCCGAAGAGCTGGTATCTCGACGTCGGCCTGATCGGGGCCTACTTCGGCAACGAGCGTGTCTATCACCACACCGCGCCGGTTTCGATGATCTACGCGCTCTCAGAGGCGCTTGCGATCATCGAGGAAGAAGGCCTGGAGGCGCGTCACGCGCGCCACGAGCTCAACCACCGGGCGCTGATGGCCGGGCTTGCCGAGCTCGGCCTCGAGCCGGCCGCCGCCGAGGGCCATCGCCTGTGGATGCTCAACAGCGTTCGCATCCCCGACGGTCTCGACGAGGCCGCCGTTCGCAGGGCGCTTCTTGGCGATCACGGAATCGAGATCGGACCGGGGCTCGGCCCGCTGGCCGGCAAGGTGTGGCGAATCGGCCTGATGGGCGAGTCGAGTCGTGCGGCCAACGTGCGACGCCTGCTACTGGCGCTGGCCGCGGAGATGGGGCGTGCGGGTGTCGGTGAGGCGCGGGCAGGGGCGGCCGTTGAAGCTGCCGAAAAGGTCCACGCGGCAGCAAGCGGATGAATTGAGAGAGCCCGCGTTGACAGGCGCGTCCGAGGGCTCACAATGAAATGCTAGCAGTCCATTGAAGGACCCCGAATGTCGTTGCCTGGTGGCGGGAGCGGGTTTTTCAATGGGCTGCTAAGCTTGCACTCCTGTGGCAAGACCCCGTCGGGTGCGGGATGGTGGAGAGGTTGTGGTGAAGCTGTGGCATTGGGGGTTGATCGCCCTGTTGATTATGCACGCGGCCGGCTGTGTGCGGCCGGGACGCCTGGAGCCGGTGAGAGTTCCGGGCCACGTTTTCGCACACACCTACCCTGCCAGCCTGCGTGACGACATGAGTCCGGCCAGCCTGCTCGCAGCCGCGCGGGCGAGCCAGCGCTACTTCGAGGTGGCCAACGTGGCCGGGCAGCGCTATCGGCTCGGCCGCGATAGCTACGACGGCTACCAGCTGGCCGCCAGCATCGACTACCTGATCGAGCTCATCGAGAAGACCGATCCGGCCTGGCTGCCGACCCGGCTTGCCGGCGAGTGCCGGTCCTACGCTCCACGCGAAGCCCGCTTCACGGCTTACTACGAGCCACTGCTCGAAGCGCGCCGGCTGCGCGACGAACGCTATCGCTTCCCCATCTACCGGGCGCCCGACCAGGCAATGCTGGCAAGCCTTGCCGGCGGCGCGGCCGAGGGCATCGGCGGTGACGAAATGGTCGATGACGGCGATCAAGGGTCTGGCGCCGCTGCCGAGCCGCCCCGTCATCCCACGCGCAAAGAGATCGACGGAGACGGTGTGCTTGCCGGACGTGGTCTCGAGATCGCCTGGGTAGACGACCCGGTCGCGCTCTATTTCCTGCACATTCAGGGATCGGGCCGCCTACGCTTGGACGACGGTGCAGAGCTGAGGCTCAGCTACGCCGACTCGAACGATGAGCAGTACTACAGCATCGGCCGTTACATGCTCGATACGGGCATACTGGGTCCCGGCCAAGGCTCTTCAGGCGCAATACGAGCCTATCTGAGCGCCCATCCGGAGCAGCGCGAAGCCATCCTCTTTCGCAACCCGAGATACATCTTCTTTCGCGAGGTAGAGGTGCCTGCGAGCCAGGGACCGCTCGGGGCGCTCGGCGTGCCGCTGGTGGCCGGTCGCTCACTGGCCACCGACAGGAGCCACGTTCCACCGGGCGTGCTTACCTACATCGTCACCGATGCGCCGAAGCTGGGTGCCGACGGCGAGTTGAGCGGTCGCCGGCCGCTTCGAAGGTTTGCCTTCAGTCACGATGCCGGTGCCGCCATCGAGGGCCCGGGGCGCGTCGACATCTACTGGGGCGCCGGTGAGCGAGTCGGCCTCGAGGCCGGCTACATGAACCGTCCGGGTAGCCTCTACATCCTCATCTGCGGTGTAAACCCGACGCCCGCCTGAAAGCCGCTGCCGCCCGTACTCGGCGGCACCCCCTGCGTGAACGGCGTCGGCCCGCCTACCAGGCCGAATGGCCGCCGTCGACCATGACGGTGGTGCCTGTGACGTAGCTGGAGCCCGGAGCGGCGAGAAACAAGCAGGCGGTCTTGAGCTCGCCGGTGCGCCCGATTCGTCCCATCGGGTTTGCCGCAGACATGCTCTCCTCGATGCCTCCCTTGGTCAGACTCTCCTCGATCATTTCCGTCGGGAACCAGGCGGGCGCGATGGCGTTAACGGTGATGTCGTCGCTGGCCCACTCGACGGCGAGCTGGCGAGTGAGGTTTTCGGCTCCGCCTTTGGCGGCGACATAGGCGGAAACGCGAAACAGTGAGCTTGCCAGACGTGCGAAGATCGAGGTCACGTTTATGATGCGCCCGCCACGCCCGCCCGCACGCATGTGCTCGGCGGCCAGAAGGCAGCAATGGAACAGGGCCGTGAGGTTGAGCTCGAGGGTGTTGTCCCAATCCTCGGGCCACTGCCTTTCGGCTTTACCGGTTGGTGATACGCCGGCGTTGTTTACCAGCACGTCTATGGTGCCGAGCTCTTTGGCGACCCCTGCGAAGGCTTCACGTACGGCGGCTCGGTCGGTGATGTCCACGGCCACAGGAAACGCGCGCACGCCGTAGTCGGCCGACAGCCTCTCGGCGACAGATTCGATGCGCTCCTTGCGGCGCGCCAGCAAGGCCACGTCCGCACCGGCCGAGGCCAGGGCCTCGGCAAACTCGACCCCCAGACCGGCCGAGGCTCCGGTAACTACAGCGACCCTACCCGAGAGTCCGAACAGTTTTTGTAGATCGCTCACGGTACCACCTTTCACTATCAGTCCGCCTAAGAACCCCGAAGATCGTTGTCTGGCGACGGGAACGGGTTTTTCGGCGGACTACTCTGCAAATTGTCTGATTCTCATAGCCGGGGCCGGGCCGGCCGGTGAAGCTTCCTAGCGCGGACGCAGTCGACTGTCACCCCCTGCTGAGCACGCCCTGGCTGCGTAGTTCGGAGACCACGTCCTCGACGCCCGCGCAGGTCGTCACCAGATGGTCGTGGTGCGGGCCGATCTCCATGACCGAGGCGAGTGCATCGAGCGCGCCGGCCCACTCGGGCCCCACCACTATGAGCGGTCGTGGGTCGATGAGGCCGAGATAGATTTCATTCCAGGCCAGGAAAACCTCGACTAGCGTCCCTATGCCGCCGCCAACGGCAACAAGCGCATCGCTTCCGTGGATGAGGCTCTCGAGCCTCTGGTAGAGCGTGGTGCAGCGCCGCTCTTCACTCAGGTAACGGTTTGCGCGGCGCCCGGCCATGCCGTCCAGCGTGTAGCCGATGACCCGTCCGTCACAGTCACTAGCGCCACGGCTTACCGCTTCCATGGTGCCCGCATATCCGCCGCAGGCCACCGTGGCGCCGGCCTCGGCGAGCAGTCTCCCGAGCAGCATCGCGCGCTCATAGGCGGGGTCACCTGCGGGCGTAGCGGAGCTTCCGTAGACAGAGACTATCGGGCGTTGCTGTGCAGAACGGTCGATCATGTAGTCTTCTTTTAGGGCCTTCTAAAGTCATCCGGGACGTTGAGGGTAGCGCGTTGGAGGAGCACTGTCATTAACTACCCACGCGAGGCCCCCCGCCTGTGAGAAATATAATCAAACTGTATTGCATAAACCGCGGCGAGGGTGTTGGAATAGTTGATGTAAGGGTAAGTCATGACGACTTTCGCCGAAACGGTAACCGGGCTTGCAGGTCTCCTCAACGAACGCGTGAGGACGGCCCACCGCCCCCAGCGTCAATTCGCCGAGTATTTGGCGACTCCTTTCTACGAGCTGTCGGTGAGTCTTAGAGCCATGACCTCGAAGCTGCGCAAAGGTGGCGCACCGGCGGCCGAGAGCCGGGCAGTGGATGCGTGGCTCAAGGAGACGGTGGCCGAGGTGTGTCAGCGCAAGCTGCTCTCCGACGAGGACGCCCTGGTCATGCAGCGCATGCTCGAGCATCTACGTTTCGAGTCCGGGACTGTCTTCGCGCTGGTAGCACAGAATCCGCTGCTATTGGTTGATGAGGGCGCCAACTCCGCCACCTCCCACGCCCGGGTCTATGAGATCAGACGCGTGCGCTGGCTGCCTGCCGGCGAGCGCGAGCGTCGAGAGAGTGCGCAGGCTGCGGCCATAGAACGAGAGCTGGGAAAGCTCGACGAGGCGGCAGCTCTGTTCGGTCTGGCCGCGCGCTCTTTCGGCGTAGCGGCTTAGCGGCCGGGCTCCCCCCCTCCCGTACCTGAACCATTCTAGCGTCTGCAATCGTCCGGTTTGATTGCGCTACAGCGTGGTGCGACAAGAGCGCCTCGGGGGCAGGTTGAAGCCGCAAGATACACCAGCGAGCCAATTCATCGAGGCCAACGGCGTTCGCCTGCACGTGTGCGATTGGGGCGGTAGCGGGCGCGATATTCTCTTTGCGCACCCGACGGGGTTTCTCGGTGCGGTGTGGAAGCCGGTAATCGACGAGCTGCGAAAGGCCGACTGCACCAGCCACATACTCACCTACGATCAACGCGGCCACGGCCTCAGCTCCAAGCCGGACAGCGGCTACGTGTGGGCCAACTTCACCGACGATCTCGAAGCCATAATGGATGCCCTGGGCCTCGAGGGAGCGATGGGTGTAGGGCACTCGGGGGGCGCGACCACCAGCGCCCTGGTCGCCGGGCAACAGCCGAAGCGCTTCAAACGCCTCATGTTGATCGACCCGATCTTCTACACCGAGGAGATGCGCGCCGTGGTCGAGCACGCCGGCGTAAACCCGATGGTGGAGCGCACCCGTACGCGCCGCTTGGTGTGGTCATCGCGTGAGGAGATCTATGAGTCCTACTCCAAGCGGGCGCCCTACGACACCTGGCGGCCCGAAGCGCTAAAGGCATACATCGACTACGGCACCTTCGAGAGACCCGACGGCGAGATCGAACTGTGGTGCCCCGGCCGTATCGAAGCCCAGGTTTATGCTCACGCGCCCGGACTGGACGCCTTCGGCCAGCTGCGCAAGCTCAGGGTTCCGGCCTTGATCGTGCGCGGCGAGTGCACGGATTCCTTCCCGGAAGACAGCGCCCGCAAGGCGGTCGAGGCGATTCCCGAGGCGCGTCTGATCACCATCGAAGGGACCACGCATTTTGTGCCTATGGAGAAGCCGGAGATTGTGGCATCGTTGATCCTTGCCGAGCACGACCTGTAGGATTATAGAGGAAGCGACGTGCAGAGATCGGTGCGCAGCGAGTCGCCCTTCCGGTTGGCTTGTGCTTGGGGAGTTCATGCCTATACGGCGCTTGGGGCGGCACTCGGCTTCATCGCTCTGACTGCGGCCTTCCGCCAGGATTACTTTCAGACGTTCATAATGCTGGGGATCGCTCTGGCCATCGATTCGAGCGACGGTACGTTGGCGAGGATGGCGCGCGTAAAGCAGGTGGTGCCGGCCATCGACGGCGAACTGCTCGACACCATCGTCGATTATCTGAACTACGTGATCGTGCCTGCTGCCGTGTTCATGCAGCCGGGCATCCTTCCCGACGGCACGCGCGTCTCGGTTTTGCTGGTGGTGCTGGCCAGCGCCTACGGCTTCTCGCGCACGGATGCCAAGGGTTTCGTCGAGCACTACTTCCACGGCTTTCCTTCCTACTGGAACGTGCTGGCTTTCTACTTCGTGGTGCTCGCCAGCCCGGCGAGTGTGAACCTCACGGTACTGCTGACGGCAGTGGCGCTGGTGTTCGTGCCTATGCGCTGGCTCTACCCGAGCCGTATGGAGTCGATGCGAACGCCGACCATTCTACTGGCGCTGCTGTGGGCGGTGATGTGCTTCGCGATGGTCCTGTACCTGCCCGAGCCCTCGCCCATGCTCGGCATCATCTCGCTCTTCTTCCCGCTCTACTACACCGTGGGATCGGTGGTCTACCACATCAACAGCTGAGCGCGGAAATCGGGGACAGGTACCCTTTTCTCGAAGAAACGACTCATCTCATCGGCGCGGTGTCCGCGCTTCAGGCGGCCTCCGTCAGGTGCGTTTCGAAGGTAAGGCGCGCGTCATCGCCCGAGGCTCGGTCTACGAGCACGGTCATTCCTTCCGTGATCTCGCCTCCCACTATGCGGCGTGCCAGCTCGGTTTCGACTTCCCTCTGGATGGTCCGCTTGAGCGGCCGCGCGCCGTAGGCCGGGTCGTGGCCCACCTCGGCGATGTAGTCGCGGGCGGCTTCCGTCAATTCGAGTCCGATCCGCCGGGCCTCCAGGCGCGCACTCAGACCGTCGATCTGCAGCTCGACGATACGCCCGAGCTGCTCCCTGGTCAGGCCGTGGAAGACGACGGTCTCGTCGAGCCGGTTGAGGAACTCGGGCCGGAACTCCCTGCCCAGCAGGCCGAGCACTTCACTCTTCATCTGCTCATAGACGGTTTCGTCGCTGCTGCCGCGGTAGGCGAGGATTTCGCTGCTGCCCACGTTGGAGGTCATGAGGATGAGCGTGTTGGTGAAGTTAACGGTGCGGCCCTGGCCGTCGGTCAGACGGCCGTCGTCGAGCACCTGCAGGAGCGAGTTGAAGACCTCGTGGTGGGCCTTCTCGATCTCGTCGAGCAAGACGACCGAGTACGGCTTGCGGCGCACTGCCTCGGTCAACTGTCCGCCTTCTTCGTAACCGACGTAGCCCGGCGGTGCGCCGAGCAGGCGCGACACCGAGTGCTTCTCCATGTACTCCGACATGTCGATGCGCACCATGTTGCGCTCATCATCGAAGAGCTCAGCGGCCAGCGCCTTGGCCAGCTCGGTCTTGCCCACGCCGGTGGGGCCGAGAAACAGGAAGGAACCAAGTGGACGGTCAGGGTCGCCGAGGCCCGAGCGCGCGCGCAGGATCGCGTCGGCCACTGCATCGACGGCCTCTTCTTGCCCGACCACGCGTTGGTGGAGGCGCTCCGGTAGATGGATGATGCGGTCGGCCTCTCCTTCCATCAGTCGCGCCACCGGGATGGAGGTCCAGCGTGCGACGACCTCGGCGACGTCGTCCTCTGCCACCTCCTCGCGCACCAGGCGCCCGCGTCCGTTGCCGCTCACGCGCCGTTCGGCCTCCTCGAGCTCTTTGCCGAGTTCGACCAGGCGGCCGTATTTGAGTTCGGCGGCCTTGTTCAAATCGTAGGCCCGCTCGGCCTGCTCGATCTCGACCCGCACGTCGTCGATCTGGCTCTTGAGCTCGCCGAGCTTCTGCGCCTCGCTGCGCTCGACTTCCCAAAGGGCCCTCTGCTCGTCGTGGCTGCTGCGCAGTTCGGCGACTTCCGCCTCGAGCTTCTCGAGGCGCCGCTTGGAAGGATCGTCGGTTTCGCGTTCGAGCGCCGTGCGCTCGATCTCGAGCTGCATGAGGCGGCGCGAGACCTCGTCGAGCTCGGCCGGCATGGAGTCCATCTCCGTGCGCAGGTGTGCCGCCGCCTCGTCCATGAGATCGATTGCCTTGTCGGGAAGGAAGCGGTCGGAAATGTAACGGTCGGAGAGCACCGCGGCGGTTACAAGGGCGGCGTCCTTGATGCGCACGCCATGGTGGATCTCGTAGCGCTCCTTGAGACCGCGCAGTATCGACACCGTGTCGGTCACCGAGGGGGGATTGACACGCACAGGCTGAAAGCGGCGCTCGAGGGCCGCGTCTTTCTCGACGTGCTTGCGGTACTCGGCAAGCGTGGTGGCTCCTATGCAGTGAAGCTCGCCGCGGGCCAGCATCGGCTTTAGCAGGTTGCTGGCGTCCATCGAGCCTTCGGCAGCGCCGGCGCCGACCACCGTGTGCAGCTCGTCGATGAAGAGAATGATGGTACCGTCGGCTTCCTTCACCTCACCGAGGACGGCCTTGAGGCGCTCCTCGAACTCGCCCCGGTACTTGGCTCCGGCCACCAGCGCCCCCATGTCGAGGCAAACTACCTTGCGTTCCTTGAGGCCTTCGGGGACATCACCGCTCACCACCCGGCGGGCCAGACCTTCGACGATTGCCGTCTTGCCCACACCGGGCTCGCCTATGAGCACGGGGTTGTTCTTGGTCCTGCGAGACAGAACCTCGATTACGCGGCGTATCTCTTCGTCACGCCCGATGACGGGGTCGAGCTTGCCGGCCTCGGCTTCCGCGGTGAGATCCCGGCCGTACTTCTCGAGGGCATCGTAGGCGGCTTCTGGATTTTCGCTATCGACGCGGCGCCCCTGGCGCAGCTCGGCGATCGCCCGCTCGACTTCCTCACCGCTCAGTCAGAACTCAGACAGGAACCGCCCGGCATCTACCTTAAA
>PIVZ01001254.1 GCA_003354045.1 bacterium | reverse complement strand
TGCATCTGGCCGGCGGTTACGGACAGCTTCGCTACCGAGTATTCTTCTCGGGACCCTTGCACGTGCCCAGGGGAATTCCCGTGGAGATAGAGAGAGAGACTTGAACCGTAGGCTCGGCACTGGGCTCGGACCGAGCTGACCGACATTCGCTGCTCTCGCAAGAGGGTTGCTCGGGCAGGATCAGTCCGGCCGTTCGATCAATCGCCCCACCGTCGATTCCGATCTCGAGTCTGCCTCGGCCAGTTCCGACCAGCGCAGGACCCGGTCGGACAAGGGGGCCAGAGTCTTCTCCGAGAAGGGACCGGCATCCACGATGACGCTGTTGATGGTAACGCGGCGCCGAGTCTTCTGCTCCAGGACTCCCGAAAGCCACTCAGAGCCGACCTCGCACTGACCGTCGGAGATGAGAACTATCTGCCCGCCGCCCTCGCCTCTTTCGGCGAGGACTTTCATGGCCGCCGTTATCGGTCTTTCGAAGTCGGTGCCGCCGCCGTAGAAAGTTTCCGCCAGGGCCGCGATCTGTTCCGCGCCGGGCATGCGCCCTTCGAAGGTAGCCTGATACAAGGGCGCCGTGCGGTGGCCGAAGAGCATCGCCGTCACCGTCTGCCCGCGTACCGCCGCCGCGCGGCACAGTGCGATGGCCAGGGCTTTGGAGATTTCTTCCTTCTCGCCGCTCATCGAGTGGCTCACGTCCACGGCAATGACCAGCGGTGCGCGCCGTTCTCTTCCGTCTATGCGATAGCTGAACAGCCGCAGATCGAGTAGACGGCACAAGAAG
>PIVZ01000591.1 GCA_003354045.1 bacterium | reverse complement strand
GACCTCGGCCACCGTCGTCGCGAACTGGTCCTCGAGGAGCACGATCGGCGGCGGGTTGTGCGCGATCCTTTTGGTCTTGTAGCACTTGTAGTGGTCCCGGGTATTGATGATCTCTGCGTCGATCGGCGCCCCGAATATGTTGTTCGCCGGGTTGGCGAACGGCGCGGTCAGCGCCTCTCCGAACTCGACCTGGAACTCATCGGCCACGGGTCCGGACGGGAACCGGTCACAGAAGCTGCTGGTGGCGCCAGAATTCTGGCCCGGACCCGCTGGCGACGCCGCGGTGCGCTTCCAGACGGCCGGGCCGACCGGACAGTCCGCGTTCTTGCGAAACAGATTAAAGGTGCCGAAACCATAGGCGTTGCCCAAGCCCGACACGCCTATCGGCGCTCCTATCGAATCGGTCAGGAACCAGTTGAGAGAGATGTACTCGCCTTGGTCAAAATCGTCGATCTCGATTATCAGGCCGTCCATCACGTTGTCTGGCCCGAGGCCGTTGTCAGTCGCTTCACAGCTGGGCAGAAGCGTCGGAGGGGGGACATCGAGACAGCCGGGAATGATCCCGCAGGCGGCGGGGCATGCACCGAAGATGTCACGAGGCGGTACGCCGAACCCCGGCAGGCCCGTGGGCTCGGCCCATCTTACCGAGGTGGCGTCTTGAAAGGCTACGCCCCAGGTGTTGAAGACTCCGATCTTGGCCGGCATTCCCGTGCCGTCGGCAGGCGGGAAGTTGGCGTCGTCGTTCCCTCCTCCCAGCGGCCGACCGTTACCATCAACGCTCGCGCTCGCGATAAAGGGAGGTCCATTGACCACGGCGGGCGTCCCGCTGGCCAGAGCCAGAAAGAGGTCGTGGTTCTCCGTGCCCGTCCAGTTCAAGATCTCGAACTCGTATCTAAACCTGGCAGGCCCGGTTTGATCGACGTCGGTAATTCGGAAGCTATGCAGCCCGGCCGGTATCGGACACGGTGGGCTAGCGGACGGGTCTGCCATCACGGACGGCGCGGCCAACATGATCACGGCGAAGGCCGCATATACCAATGCGCGTACGGTGTAGGGGACTCTCTTCATCAAACTACTCCTTTCGGATCGCTGATCCAGTCGATCCGGCTGCAGTCTATCCCGTGTGGCGCATCCAACGGCAAGAACGGATGCCCCTACCCCGTCGCACGCATTGTAGCCGGCTGCCTCCGATCGTCAAACCCCCGAGCGGGTAAGAATTCTATGGGGTTAGGTCAGAGAGATCGCACGGCTGAGTGCTATTCGACGCCGAAGTGTAGTAGATCGGAGGTGGAGGCCGTCATTCGGGACGACGCAGGTGCCTACGTCGCACATTACAATTACTCGGCTTGAGAGCGGACAAGATAATTGATCGCTACAACACCGCTAGCTAAGACCTGGCACGGGTGCCGGCTGCCGGGATGGGCGGGCTAGCAATTCCCGCCGCGAGCCAGCAATCCCAGCGCATCAGCAGCCCCCGCAGAACAGCAACTCCCACCACACCTACCACTCCCCGGCGGGAAGACTTCTACATACACATCGCGGGCACGCACGGCCTTGATGTCATGGCGCGCATGTTGGTCGCCGTGGCGCGGCATGCTGCTCCTTGACTCGGATCCGGCCGAGGCGCGATCCTCGGGGCCGAATCAACTGTGGCTTTCTCAACGAGAAACGGAGGGTATTAACATGTCGATAAAGTACTTCGTCTATGTGATTGCGACCACGATGGTCGCCGGATTCCTCGCCGCCGCGCCGCTCGATGCCCAGGCTGATAGGGACGACAAACGGGAGGAGGCGACCGCTGGCTCCCCGCGGGGTACCATCCCGGACCCGCCCGAAGGCTTCAAGGTGCTCTACGTCTTCCCCGGAGCCCGGGCTGACACCATCCCATCGATCTCCACGTCGGTCCATTGCACGAATCTGGACAAGAAGGATACGACCTTTCGCCTGGAATGCTTCGACTTCACCTCAGCGCTGGAGGGCTCGACGGAGAGGCTGCTCTCGATCGGTGAAACTCGGACGATCACGTGCGGCGATAGCACAGCCCTGTACGACGAGGACGCGATCATCACTCCGAGCAGCACCATCAATCAGGGCTACGTCCGGGTTCTGTCGAACCCAGCCAAGAAGCTCGCATGCAACGCTCAGGTGCTCGACGCCTCGGCTATGCCGCCGGCCTTCTCACACGCCCTGAACCACTTCAGCGCGAAGGGGAAGCGCTGATCCATCGGGGGTGTAGGTTTTTCGACCGGGCACCCCTAAGTATCGGGGTGTACATGTTAGCGACGCGGCTGGGTCCGGGTAGCGGGTGACGTGAAGCTCAACCTTCGTTGAGTGGCAGTTGATCCGCCGCCACCCGCCCTCGCTCTACTCCACGCCGAAGTGCAATAGCTCGACGGGCAGGCCGTCGTTGCGGACAACGCACGTGCCACCGTCGCACATGAATATGCAACCGCCAGTCGCGTCTTGCGTACGCTCATTGGTGTTACTCCATCTCGCAACGAATTGTGCAGACGCGGGATGGTTCTTTATCGCGGTACAATTATCCACATCACCTATAAGCGTTGGTGCGGCGCACCCTGCACCGATCAATATGGATAATGGATGTGAAGGTGACTGCGATGGCACGGTAAATACAAGTGCGTTCACCAACCCCGCCCACACCATCCCGGGACACGGCTGCGCGGACACGGGGGGCGGCATCACCAGAGCGCAGAGCAGGGGAGCGGCGGCAAAGATGATTCCCAGGCTCTCGCGCCGCGGGCGCGACGATGAATAACGAACTGTGGCCATGTTCTTCCTACCTCCATTGAGTTGCGCGGTGGCAGTGCGCCATCGGTATCGTGCAATCAACGGGCAGGACGTGCGTGGCACACCCAGACTAGTCCAACGGGGTGCTCGATAGCAAGCGATGTCGTGTTGACCCGTTGCGCGTGAGGCAGATCGCCGCTGCGGGCGCTACTCCGCCGGCAGCAATTCCCCCCGCGCAGCAGCAACCCGCAGCACACCGGCGGGAAGACTACTACACAGGGTACTGTCAAGTTGTCGGCGACGTAACGAAACGCGGTGCTGTGATCGCCGAGGCAATCACTTTTCAGCCCGCCGTAGCCGCGTTCCAGATGTGGAACGCTCGATCTCGAAACAGCCGATGATGGACCGCGCGTAGCAGATGCCGTCCGACTCGGAACAGATTTCCCAAGAGACCGTGTACCGTCAGGAA
>PIVZ01001253.1 GCA_003354045.1 bacterium | reverse complement strand
GAGCCCTGGTTGCGTGCGTTCGAGGCGTTCGCCACATCTGTGTTGGGCTGGAAATTCTCTCCGAAGGGCTATGCCGGGACGGCCGACAACCCGATACCGCGAGAACTGGAAGTCACTCTGGCCGACTACGGGGAGACGCTACGGCCGGACTTTGCTGTGTGCGAGCCGGAGCCCCGCGGTGGGGCGAGTCCTTGGCAACTCCTGGTGAAGTGCTGCGAACCGGATGTGAATCTCGACCGGGTTTCTCGAGGTGGCGGTACGCTTGAAGCGTCCGCGCACGGCCGGATGGAGCGGCTACTCCGTCAAACGGGCGTGCCTGCGGGACTTCTCTTCAACGGCCGCATTCTGCGGATTGTTTCTGCGCCCCGCGGCGAAAGTTCCGGCTGGATGGACTTCCGCGTCGCCGACATGGCCCGGACCGCTGGCCGTCCGATTTGCTCGGCGCTCCGTTTGCTGCTCGGCCAAACGCGCCTACTTGCACTGCCGCGGCAACAGCGGCTGGCGGCGCTTCTGGAGGACAGCCGTAAGTTCCAGAATGAGGTGAGCGAGCGTCTGGCTGAGCAGGTGCTTCACGCCCTCTATGAATTGTTGCGCGGCTTCCAGGCCGCCCACGACGCCTCGAAGGGCGAACTCTTGCGCGGACCCCTCGCCGAGCGCCCCGACGAGGTCTATCGTGCGCTCCTCACTGTCATCCTGCGGTTCGTCTTTCTGCTCTACGCCGAGGAGCGGGGTATGTTGCCCGCGGACGAGACCTTTCTGCGCCACTACTCGTTGGCTGGT
>PIVZ01000066.1 GCA_003354045.1 bacterium | reverse complement strand
GATACATCCACCACGTTCCCAAGGACAAGAACATCCTCGTCGTCTGCATGGGCGGTGTCGACGCCATGGTCGTTGCATATACGCTGAGATCGAGAGGATTCGAGAACGTAAGTGTTTTGCTGACTGGCGTAGCGGGCTGGAGATTCCAGCAGTCAAAGCTCTACGCCCGGTATGCGGGCGTCAATGTGACCAGATTGGAACCGCGCAGTCGTTAGCGCGATCGCGGGTGAGCGAAGACGTCTGACGGGACAGGACCCCCGGTGGAGATCAAAGAGCGTCCGCAAGTACCAGGTCGGCGCCCTTCTCGCCGATCATGATGCACGGTGCATTCGGGTTGCCGGAAGTGATCGTCGGCATGATCGATGCGTCGATCACCCGTACGCCTTCGACCCCCCGCAGTTTGAGCTGCGGGTCGAGAACGGCCGCATCGTCGGCTCCCATGCGACAGGTTCCGACCGGGTGGTAGACGGTCGAGGTCGTTGCTCTCAGGTACTTCTCCAGATCGTCGGCCGAGGTGCAGGCCGGGCCCGGCTCCAGCTCCGCGACGACGCGCTTGGCGATGGCCGGCTGCTTCATGATTTCGCGGACGCGTCGCATGCCGGCGGTGAGCAGCTCGATGTCGCGATCGTCGCTCAGGTAGTTGGTGTGGATTCCGGCTCGCTCACTCGGGTCGGCGGATTGTATCTTGACCTCGCCGCGGCTCGACGGTCGCGTGTTGATCGCCGACACGGTGATACCCGGAAAGGAATCGACCCGGATCTCACCATCGGCGGCGATGGTGAAGGAGAACGGCCGCATCGCCAGTTCCAGGTCGGGTCTTGCCAGACTCTCGTCCGACTTGAAGAATCCGACGATGTGGGCGGAAGTCGTCGTCATCATGCCCTTGCCGAAGAGCTTCCACCGTAGCAGCTCGACTCCCATGCGAAGCTTGCTGGCGAAGGTGGCGTTTAGACTCGCCGAGCGCCCGTCGAGCTTGAACTTGAGGTGGGCGAAGAGGTGATCCTGCAGATTCCTACCGACTTCGGGCACATCTGCGACGACATCGATCCCGAGCGACCGCAGGTGCTCGCCGTCGCCGATGCCGGAGTGCTGGAGAATCTGTGGCGTGCCGACGGCGCCAGCGCACAAGACGACCTCTTTGGCACAACGTATCGTCTTTGTCTGGCCGTGCGCGTCTCCCAGTTCCACGCCAACGGCACGCTTGCCCTCGAAGACGATGCGGTGCACGTGTGCGTCAGTCTTGATCGTGAGGTTTGAGCGCCCGGTGGCGGCTTTGAGAAAAGTATTAGCGGTCGATTGCCGCGTTCCCTTGTAAATCGTTCCGAGCAGGTAGCCGACTCCCTCCTGATTGCCACTGTTGGTGTCCTCGTTGAACGGGATTCCGGCATCCTGCGTCGCCTGAATGAAATCCTCCGAGCTGTCGTGGATGTTCCTGATCCAGCTTACCTTCAGCTCACCGTTGCGGCCGTGATGCTCGTCTCTACCACCTTCTTCGAGGCACTCGGACTTCTTGAAGTAGGGCAGCACGTCCGCCCACGACCATCCCGAGCAACCTGCCGCCGCCCAACCGTCGTAATCCTCCTCTTGCCCTCTGACGTAGATCATCCCGTTAAGGGAGCTGCTGCCGCCAAGCATCTTTCCCTGCGTCAGCACCAGCGACCGGTCGCCGAAGCTCTCCGTCGGGATCGTTCGATCGAGCCACGCGTAGCCGGCGTCGCCGATCAGTCTGGTCATGCCAAGCGGGATGGGAACCCAGAAGCTGTCGTCGGCGCGGCCCGCTTCAAGGAGAAGCACTCGGTGGCGGCCCGATTCAGTCAAGCGACTTGCCACAACTCCACCAGCCGAACCGGAGCCTACTACGATGTAGTCATGGGATTCCGCGCTCATAACTGCCTCCTGATCGGTCTGCCCCACGGTCCTTGCCAGCTCGTATGTTGCCCGGTGACCGTGGCTGACCCAAGAGCCTTGAGCGGTTCTTTACGAAGGATGCGAAGGCCGGAATCACCGCCGAGCAGGCCCGGCTCACGGCCCCGTGCGCCTGAGCTTGAACACGCCCACATCCTTGTTCACGAACTCGTCCGCATTTCCTGCGCCGGCCGTGTACGACATCCCGAAGCACATGGGAGCGTTGTCGATGCGTAACTGAACGTCGAAGGTTGACGATAAGCCCAGCGGCAACGGCAGTCTCCATCCCTTGCCGAGCCCCCATTCGTTGCGGGCAGCTGACGCTGTGAATCGAGGAGCGCGTAGACTCCCACAGCGAACCGCGGACTCAGGACACTAGGAACCAGCTATTCGGAATCCGTCGGCTTGGCGTCGTCCGCCTTGGCGTCATCAGCCTTGGCATCATCCGGCTTGGGGTCGTCCGGCTTGGCGTCATCCGTCTCGGCCTCTGCCGTCTTGGCCGCTGCCGCCTTGGCCTCTGCCGCCTTGGCCGCCGCCGCCTCGACGGCCGCCTCGGCCGCTGCCGTCTTGGCCTCTGCCGCCTTGACCGCTGCCGCCGTGGCCTCTGCTGCCTTGGCCGCTGCCGCCTTGGCTGCGGCCGCCTCGGCCGCTGCCGCCTTGGCTTCTGCCGCCATGTCCGCCGCCGTCTTGGCCGCTACCGTCTTGGCCTCTGCCGCTTTGGCCGCCGTCGCCTCGGCCGCTGCTGCCTTCGCCGCTGCCGTCTTGGCCTTCTCCGCCCTGGCTTTCGCCGTCTTGGCTTTGCCTGCCTTGCCTTTGCCGCGTTTGCCCCTCTCTGCCTTGGGTTTCGTCGTTCCGGGAACGGTCGTCTCGGCTTTCGCCGGCTCGGGTTTTGTCACCTCGGGAGCCGTCGTCTCCGCTTTCGCCGGCTTGGGAGCCCCCAGCCGGGCTCCCTTGAGTGTCATTCTCTTACCGACCCATCCCTTCGTCTCGTCTGCAAGCTCGACGTGCAACCAGCCGCGCCTATCCTCGAGAATGCTCAACAACGTTCCCTTGTCGAGGACCCGGACGACCTTCGCGCTCATGCTCGGCGCCTGACGAAGATTGACGAAGTCCAAGGCGATCTCCGTCGTGGGTAGAGCTGGAGGCTTCTCTACAGGTGCTTGTCTTGGCGGTTGAGGCTGTCCAATTGCTGCGCAGCCAAGCAAGAAAAAGGCAGGCGCTGTGAGCAACAGTATCCCGAGCACACAACTGGTCGATCGTCGTTTCATACCAGCTCCCCCTTCCGGTTAAAGAAAGAAACGGCGACGATCTTCGCACACGTGACCCGGATGTCAAGCCTGAAACCAGCCCCCTACGTGGTCTTGTCAACCTGGCCGCGGCTGAACGAAACGGGCCGGTGGAGCCGCCCATTTTGACCGACCTGTCATGCGGACGTCACCGCATTCCACACTTGAAAAACGCGTTCTCGAAAGAGCCGATGTCCGTGCCTACGGTGTAGCAGAGATAGGCCGAGGGCGACTTACTCCAGTCGGTAACCGACCAGGGGAAACGGGAGCAAGGGGTTCGTGTCCGGGTCGCTGGCGTCCGTCGGGATAATCGTCAAACGAGTGTCGTTCCGCACCTGTGGAAGCTCGAACTCGCAGCGGAACAGGTCCGCCGGCCCCTGCAAGCCCTCGATAGTGATGAAGCCTGCCGTGAGTACCTTGGACTCGTGGTCGTCGTGGTAAGCCGCCGCGGTGACATTCGCGACGGTCTCGCACTGCACCTCTCCGCCGTTTTCGGTGAAGTTGCCGCCCGTGTCCGCGTAGTCCACGTCGAACTGGAAGGCAGCTATCTCCCTGGGGTCGTCAATCCAGAACACCAGCATGCCGGTGCCGATGGAGCAGCGATCACCGACTGGTATGCCCACCGATTTGACCAGGGCCATGCCCGCGTCGGTAGAGCTCACCGCACCGCTGGCGTCCATGTCGCAGGCGCCTTGCGGGCAATCGATCCCGAGTCCGACACCATGTTTCAGAATTCGCAACGCGTCGTTTACCGATACCTGTCCGTCGCCGTTGGCGTCACCGCAGATGTCGATCATCAAGCACTCTTCGGTGCAGATCCCAGCGTAGTTCGGATCTGTGTAGTCGCACTGCTCGAAGCCGACGCTGGTGTAACCGTTGCCGCAAACTGCCGTGACGCAATCGTTCGGGCATCCGTCGTTGTCGTTGTGGTTTCCGTCGTCGCAGGCTTCCACACCTACTTCGACCTCCCCGTCACCGCAGGCCGCCGGTTCGCAACCCGACGAGCACCCGTCATGGTTCTCATCATTGTCGCCGTCGCAGGTCTCGACGCCCGCTTCCACCACGCCGTCGCCGCAGCGCGCGAGGCGGCAGTCGCTGAGGCAGTAGTCGGTGTCTGACTCGTTGCCGTCGTCGCACTGCTCGACGCCCTGGTATACGTAGCCGTCGCCGCAGTGCGCCGCCCGGCAGTCACCGGTACAGTCATCGGTGTCCGAGCCGTTGCCATCGTCGCATTCCTCACCGGCGGTAACGACTGCATTGCCGCAGCCGGTCGTCAAGCAGTTGGAGTCGCAACCGTCGTCGTCCTCCAGGTTGCCGTCGTCACACTGCTCGCCCACTTCGATGAGCCCATTTCCGCATTCGGCTTCGGCTGCGGCGACCAGAATACGACCAGCGTCGCCGGAACCGTCCGCTCCGAGCGGGCTCGAAAGCCACGTTGCAATCCACACGCCTCGCGCGTCGCTTGCCAGCAGAGCGGCACTCTCGGAAGTCGTCTTATCGTCGTCGCGTTTGATGATGGTTGGTGCGGCCCACCTGACTCCGGCGTCGGTTGACAGCGCACCGAAGACGTCGGAGGCGAGGTCATCGGCGCTGTCGATGGGATGATGCGAAGTCCACAACGCCAGCCAACGCCCGTCGCCGTCGCTCGCGATCGAAGGCTCCGTATCGCGCGATCCGTCTCGATCTGCATAAACGGCGACCGGAGCCGGCTGCGACCACGATGCGCCCGCATCATCCGAGCGTATGACGAAAACGTCGCCATCGTACCCGTAATCGCCGTTGCGATAACGTTGCGAGGCGAAGACCGCCAGCCAGACGTCGTCGGCACCGGCCTCCAAGTCCACGCGCGTGAAGTAGCGAAGGCTGTTGCAGCTCAGGCAGGCAATGCCAGCAACCAGGGTTTGCGTTTGCGACCAGGTGTTCCCGTCGTCCGTCGAACGGATCATCTTGATGTCCTGGTCCGCCCACAACAGCACCCAGGTTCCGGCTCCATCGGTTGCGAGGTCGAAACCGGCGAGCCCCAAGCCTTGCTCCGAGGCTGCTGCCACGGGGATGCTCCACTGCAGCGCTCCGTCTGGTGAGCGTGCCAGGTACAAGCGTTCGAGAGCCGGTTCCGTTTGGCTGGAATCCGAGAAGGTCCACGCCGCGATCCAAGTGCCGGTCGCGCTACCCTCAACCGCGGCGCGACCGACGCTGCAGTTACCGCAGTCCACGCTCACGCTGCCGCTGTGTGCGAGCAAGAGCGGGTCGCTCCACGTCGCCGCATCGTCAATCGAGCGCGCAAACGTGACCCGGTCACTTTGGTCGAGAGTATTCAGCGCCACCCACACGCCGGCTTCGTCGCTGCCGCTAACGACCCTTGTGGGAACGCCGGAGTGGGGCGGCGGGGGGCTTTGCCAGTTGACACTGTCGTCACCGCTGCGGCGGTAACTTCCGTGTCGATGCTGAAGAAGCCAGGTGGAGGCGATGCCGGAATCCAATGCGTCGGCATATCGCTCGGTGCCGGTGCTGGCATCGACGATTCGGGCGGCACCGAACGAAGGCATCGACTCCGTCGGCGGCAGCGTCGTCGTCGTGGTCGTTTGCGATCCGGCGTTTATGTGGACTAGCCGGCCGACTCGGCCTCCTTGGAGGACGTTGGTCCACAGGATCTCGAAGGATCCATTGCCGTTGGCGACGATTGCCGGATCTGAGTTTTCTCCGAACTCGAAAGTGTTGACTTGCAGCTCCCCGCCTGGAAAAGCGAGACCTGGTTGCGTGGTCATGAAGCGTACCAGCACGGGCTCGGGCAGACCCTCCGCCGCGGTTCCCGTCCAGGCCAGCAGCGCGGTACCGCTGTCGTCCATGGCGATCTTCTGTCGCCGGTTACGCCCCAAGTTGGATTCGCTGACCTGCTCTGCCGAGCCCGTGGGGTCGCCGCTGGAGTCAAAGTGCTGCGCCAGTATTCGCGAGGTGCTCCACAATGCGGGTTCAGCCCACGCCGCGACAAAGGCTCCGCCCGCTTCCACCGCCAGGCTGGCCCGCGTACGGCAGTCGCCACCAGCCGGAATCGTCCCTGACGGCGCGCCCGCGACACTGGCGTCGGAAGCGAAGACGCGGTGCAGGAAACAGCTGCTTGCGGCGTCCCGCCACTGAGCGACGAACCAGCCGGACGGATGGCAGCTCAAGCGATATGTGCTCATATGCGCCGGCGCCGTGTTTACGGTCACCGGATCCCCGAGTGGTGCCCCGTTCACGTCGGTGAGCGCGACCATGAGATCGGTGGACTGATCACAGGGGACGTCGCGGCAATCGGGCGTCAGTTCGACGCTCTTGCCGCTGGCATCGGTGCATGAAGTCCACCAGCCCCTCGGCGGTATTCCGCGGTCGCCCGCGGCGAACTCGCGGCCGATCGTTCCCGCGCCTGCAGCCGATGCGGTCACAAGGGCCGACAGCATCATCGCGATCGCGCCGAGGCGAAGCGCGCGGAAGCGCGTCAATGAATTGTCCGAAGAATCCGACGTGCGTGCCCGTGAAACTCTACCCGAGACGGCAGGGCCGCAAACAAGTCGGTCATGTCTTGGTGAAAGAGTGCGTTGGTAAGGCGTCCCAAACAGTTGTGTCACAACCTTTCTCCCCGGCCACGTGTAGACGCGGCGCTTCGGACTCCCTCTGCAATGTTGTCCCCGTAGCGAGCCACTCGTCAGCCATTGACGACTTGCGAGAATAGCTCTTCCGAAACGGCCGTTTACGTCTGTTTCGGGCCGCTCACGCCCAGCGAAGGTCTGCAGAACGCCAACGAGTAGCACCTCAGATGCCGCTACAATCGATGATGAACTGTCCCATCCTCGTACCACTCAGCGTCGTGGTTACACAAGCCATTAATTGTAACCTGCAGGCCCCGGCCCGGATAGTTCGATGCCGTCTAATGACCAAACTGGGGGCTAGTGTGATCCAGATCACACACAATGAGCCTTTGACCGTGGGGAGGGCTTGTCACGCACAGCCGTGCCGCTCTTGACCGGCGTGGTTGTGAGAGACGAAGCCCCGCGTGCTGGCCGATTGCCTTGTCGGGCCCAAAGACGTGCGCGGCTCACTGTTCGTAGTAGCGGAACTCGACCTTGTGGCCGTCGGGATCCCGCACGTAAATGGCGGTGGCGTCACCGCGAGCGCCGTGCAGCGTCGCCGGTCCCATCTCCACAGCGACTCCGGCGCTCTCCAACCGCTCGAGCAGTGGTAGCCAGTCGCCGGCTGCAACCGCGACGCAGTAATGGTCGAGGTTCGGCTGCGGGCCGATCTCGCTTCCGGCCTTGCGCCAGAACTCGGGGGGGAACACGTCGATCAACGTTCCCGCGTTGACCCGTGCTGACGGGAACGGCGCGTCGCCGCGCCGATATTCATCGACGCGATAGGGTTCGAGCCCGACTACGTCGAGGTAGAAGGCCAGCGATGCTTCGACGTTGCAGGATACCAAGACAATATGGTCGAGTTCCGCTTGCATGAAAGCTTCCTCCGGTTCGGCGCCGCGCGCAGTAACGTGCGGCAGGATTCTTTGCGGAGGATAGGCGTTTCACGGCGAACGGTCGAGCTGGGTCACGAGCTGACGAATGCGGGAGACGAAGGCGTCTGCCGAGAGGTCCGTGGCACGGGCGCGAAGATGATCGAGGATCGCGTGCTGCCGTGGCTCGTCGTCCAGCAAGGCCCCGATCTTGGCGACCGCATCCTCGTCGCTCTCGTAGAGCAGATCGTCGTTATCGATGATCTCGACCTGGCCGCCGTCGTTGGGTGCGAACACGATGCAGCCGCCGCGAATCATCTCGGCTACCCCCATGCCGAAGTGCTCGTCACGCATGGCATGGATACCGTAGCGCTGACCGGTAATCAGTCGCACGACCTCGTTGCGCGAGATGTCCTCGTGCAGGGTGATCCAGGTGGCGTGCTCGGCCGCGAGTGCGGATATACGGGCGTGATACTCGGGGTCGTCGCAGGTTCCGACGATGTGGAGACGGATCTCCTCGTGGCGCGTGCGAAGGCGGGCCAGGATGTCGATGACCACGTCGATCCGCTTCTCGGGAGAGATGCGTCCGATGCAGACGAAGCCCGGCTCGCGCTCCGTCCAGGGAACGTCGGGAAAGTCTCCGGCGACGGGGGGATGAACGACGAAGGGCTCGATTCCGTGGACGGTGCGGATGCGCTCGGCCGTCCAGGAAGAGTTGGCGAGCGTGACATTTCTTCGCATGCGCTTCAGGGAGAAGCCAGTGGCAAACCCGCAGATCTCGGTGTACGCGCGCACGGCCGCCCGCGGGTGGTACCAGCGCAGATCCACTGCGGGACGCGTGGGATCGAACTTCGGGTAGTGTACGTACTGGATGCCCGGCGGTCCCAGATCGGACTCGTTGTTGGCCGTGAGGACCACGTCATAGTCGTCGGCGATACGCCGGCACTCACGCAGCAGCAGGTGGCCGCGAAGGAGGCCGAGCGGTAGAGGCAGTCGGTCAACTCTGCGTCGCAGCCTTGCCGGAGCCTGAAAGAGCCTGATCCCGGCCGCCTGGAGGGAGGTCCCGAAGAAGCGGTCGATCGAGGCGAAATCGGGCGGTTCCCAGGTCAGCGCCGCCACTTCATGCTCGGCGACGAGGGCCTGGATCATCCAGCCTGCAACGCCGTTGCCCCCGCCCGGGGGATTGAGGTCTGGTTGAACGAAAAGAACTCTCATGACGTGGGGGCCATCCGCCGGCAATTCCTGCTACCGATAAATCGTAGCTGACAACACCTGACGAAAGCGAGGGAAGTTGAGAAAGGCAATTCGATTCTGGACCGACTGGTTCTTGCCCGGGCGGCTAGGTTTCGAGCCAGTGCGAGAGGTCTCGCCCGATCAGCTCGGAAGTCCGGAGTATGTCGTCGCGATAGAGCGCCGTCAGCTGCGCTCGAAGCTCCTTCGTAAGGGTGGGGGGAGGCTGCAGAAGGTGGGCCTTGCCAAGGTCTTGCAACCCGAGCGGAAGCGCTCTGTAGAGCTCGCGGCCGAGACGCGACTTCCGGACAAAGTGCCCAAGGCGTGGGAGACGCGGCACCCGAGGTCGAAGGCCACGAGGTTGTAGCTGCTGGACGCGGAACGTCGAGTCAATGTCGAGGAACTCGAAGATCGTCTTGCAAGTGGCAGCGGGTTCGGCAGCGAGCTCATCGAGCAGAACAACGAGAATCTGCTCTCGTTGGAACAGGTCCAGATAGCGCTCGATATGCTTGTAGTAGAAGCCGAGACGAACATATGGTGCATCTGCCTGGAAGGCGTCCGTACCCAGCCGTGTCTCCTTGCCGGCCCTTCGGCGCCAGGCATAGCCCGAAAAGGCCCGGTCCGCGGGTTGGCGGAGGCTGACAATTAGCCGCGCGTGCGGGATCAACTCTCGAATCTCGGCGGCAGCCCTCGTCGAGTAGAGATACGTGGGCGTTGCCTCCCCGATCGCGGATTCGCCATCGACCGCGGCAAAAAGAGCTTCATAGGCTGCAAGTGTCTCGCACCTGTCGCCTTGGCCCTCGGCCCCGAAGAAGTAGAGCTCCTTCTTGGAGCTCATGAACACGTCCGGGTGCTCTTGGAGGTATCGATGAAGGGAGGTCGTGCCAGACCTTGGAGCGCCGATTATCAAGAAGTTTGGTAACACGCGGCGCCAACCATCCTCGTGGGCGAGTCCGTTCTCAGACACCCTACCGGTACCGTATCGATCAAGAAAGCTGCGGAGCCCCCGGAGCGGTGAGTGTCGTTGCGACCCGATCCCCTATATTGTGCGGCCGATGTCCGATGTCCGCGCCGTCCCCGGCCTAGCCCTCGTCGCTCTTGCAGTGCTACTTTCCACCGGCTGCTCGAACACGGATGCCCCGGTTTCGAACACGCAAGAGAACGAGAGAAGGTCCAAGCAGCTTATCGATCAACTCAGGTCCCTCGGATATCTGGACTACGCCGAAACTACCGTGGAGCCGGGCGAAGATGTCGTTGGAGTATATGATCCGGCGCTTTCTCAGCCCGGATACAGCTTGCTCAGTCATCGACCGCTCTGCCTCGCGCAGCTGATCGACCCAAGTGGGAACGTCGTTCGCTCTTGGAGACAATCCGGAGACCGTCACTGGTCCAACGCGGAACTTCTCGAAAACGGGGACCTGTTGGTTCCTGGTTCCAGATTTGTGACAGGCGACTCGGGTCCCTTCCACCGCTACCTGATGCGGCTTTCCTGGAGCGGCGAAGTCATATGGAGACGGGATGTCGAGTTTCACCACGACATGGAAGTCACACCCGACGGCAGGATCTTGGCGCTGACGTACCGCCCGCGACGAATCTCGGCGATCGACTCGGAGCACGATGTCATCGATATCGGCATCGCCACCTTGGCGGAAGATGGGGAAATGGTCGCGGAGAAATCACTCTACGCATTGATGAACTCCGATCCCGACATATTCCGCTTTCAGTACGTCAGACCGCGTCAGCGAGAGGGCAGCGTCATCGTCGATCTCTTTCACGCGAATTCCATCGAGATGATGCATTTCCCACATCTCGAAGCACGAAGTCCGATCTACGCGTTGACGAACGTGCTCGTTTCCGTGAGGCACCAAGACACCGTCGCGATCATCAATCTAGAAGAAGACCGAGTCGTCTGGGCATGGGGGCAAGGAGAGATCTCCGGTCCCCACGACGCTACAATACTCGAGAACGGTCACGTGTTGGTATTCGACAATGGGCTGGGGCGAGGTTGGTCCCGGGTGGTAGAGCTCGATCCGCTGATGAGAGAAATCGTCTGGGAGTACCGAGCGCCGAATCCTTCCGAGTTCTACACCGGAGGCCGCGGCTCCAGTCAACGACTCCCGAACGGCAATACGTTGATCGCGAATTCGGCCAAGGGTGAAGCTTTCGAGGTGACCTCTGACGGAGAGGTCGTGTGGCGCTACCTCAATCCCAACGCCGGCAAGGAGGGGAGACGGGTTTCCATCGTGCGTATCAAGCGCTATCCGTCAGAGCTCATCGACGGCCTGTTGAAGCGTTAGCACGTTACGGGATCCCACCGGCGAGCGCCCGAAGGCACACCGGCCGCCGGTGTCCGATCGTGAGCTGCCCGCAGCGGCGCAGGAGGAGCTCCGGCGCTCGGGTACATCGAGTGAGGCACTACCGTCGCTCAGATTCTCGGCGGGGCATAGCCGAACTTCTCGACGATCAGTCTGTCCCGTTCGTGCACCAAGTCTACGGTTTCCTGGTCGTAGTAGTAGGCGGCCCCCTCGCGTCGGGAGGACCTGTTCGTGCGGCCGGACGAACGTATCGCGCTCCTCTCGGCTTCCGACAGCTTGCGACCGCTCAGTTCCAGGGCCGCAATGAGGTCTTCTTCCAGACGCTCGTTTCGAATGAGTCGATCCATGTAGCAATTGCGTCGTTCGAACTCTCTCAGAGCGTCAAGCGAGGTAGTGCTCTCGAATGCGGTCGAATCGATGTTTTTGCAGAACAATGTGACGTATGTGTACGTGAGGAAGCCGCCGAGCTTACTGACGGAGGATTCTCCGTACTTACCGGGGATGTCGTTCCAGCACCTCTCGTCGTGCATCATGTGGAGCCATGCGCGAAACCTCCCCGCGTCGTGAACATCAGAGTAGCAACGGCGCCACTCGTGTGGGTTTCGGGATATGTCTCCGAGGACGCGTCGAGCACTGCGTAACGGAGCATGACGCCATCTAGTCCACTTGAGAACGCCCCTGGGTCTCGTCACTCCGGTATAGACCGCTCCCTGACGGTCGCAGCCGAACGCCCACAGTGAAACATACCATTCCCAAGGATCACGAATCGACCCGAGAAACGACCTTCCTGGAGTGAACAGCTCGGGCTTGGCCGCTTGATGTCGCGCCACGCGCTCGCCATCGAGCAGCTTGGAAAGCAGTCCTACGATATGTTGCGTGCCGGTCTTCGGCAGCTCGATGAATACCAGTTCTTTCGAGATGAACATGGTTGTGGATGTTCTGCATTCGCCGCGTCAGGGGACCTGGCGCGAGACGCGCGAACGTTTCTTCATCTCCTCGCCGAGATCTTCGGGGAACTCGTAACCGGAAGCTTCTATGTCACATCGGAACCGCCGCCCGACGAGCCGGATCAACTCATCATCGTAATATTCTGACGGTGCTCCACTCTTCGAGCGATTCCGATGTGGCAGGGCGTGGCGCCCGATTCCGAGGCGATCGCATACAGTGTCGAAATCCTCTTGAAGCTTCTCGAACCGAATGACGAAGTCGACATCGACACGCATGCGAACGAAGCGGCGTAACGGACCACGGATGTTTCGTGAATCGAGAAAATGCAACATTGGACGGATCTTCATCACGTGCTTGACGAATACCTCGCGGTTCCACTCGGTTCTAGGGCTTCCCGGCTGGAAGTACGCCGAAAGAGCCCGCTCCCAGGGGTTTCGTACGGCAGCGAACTTGAAATACGAATGAAAGGCATCAGGACCGAGTAGACGACGATAGAGGCCCAGGGGGGAATGCTTGTTGATCGGGAACCGCGGATGACGAACTCCAAAACGCTCGACGCCGTCCTGGCGCGCTTTATCGGTAGTAAGCTCGCTCTCGGAGTAGTGCGTGAGGACGGTCTGAATGGAGTTTCCCCCGGTTTTGGGCACGTGGACGAAAATGAACTTTCCTTGTTCGCTCAGCACTTGCGCAGAGCATTGACCCGTCACGATGATGCGTCAAGGCAGCGTCCTGGCCGAGCCCTGCGCGGGTTCTTGCCTGGCATCTCGAGAGTCGGTACGCGGCCCGCCGACGGCGCCTCGACTCACCTGCGGCGACCAGGCTGTATGGATCTCCGTAGCCAGCGTAAGGGTCTACGCCAAAGCAGCTCGAAGGGGCGGCTGATGTACTTACGGTTTTCGTCTCTGAAGGGCGTCAAAACCTCGTCAGCGACAGGAGTATCTATCTCGAGAAACGAGAACAGCCGGTCGAGATAAGCGATCCCCAGCAAAGCGAAGGTTTCGTAAGACCAGACAAAACATGTCGATTCCCCGGCGAGCAATCCCGCGAGCATTCGTCCCGCGCGCTGGTTGTGCTCGCGAGCCACCTCCCGTTTCTTGCCGAAGCGACGCTCCGCGGAGAACCGTGCCACGGTCCCGTCGCGTGTGCACAGGACGAATCGACAGTCGTACATGCTCTGCCACTTCTCGATCGGCGCCCAGTTGCCCCTGAAGGGGAGCGAGCGATGGCAGACGAGATGTTCCGGCGAGCGACAGGGAGACGTGAACCCGTTCTCACGATCGCACTGTCCTTCGTCACAGCAGTTGAAGCCGCGGCCCGACCACTCGCCTCCGTTCAAAGCTCGCGA
>PIVZ01001252.1 GCA_003354045.1 bacterium | reverse complement strand
CGGGCGACAGCCCACTCGACATCGAGATCGGACTGGTCGAGACCACGCTGCTGCCGCGCGAGGCCGGCGCATCGAAGGGCGCGGACGACCGCGAAGTGCTCATCGGTCGCACCCTTGCCAAGGGGGAGAGGTACGAGCCGATCTTCCCGCGCAGCGGCCATCACTCCGGTGGCCCGGACGACTGGGGCTACCGCTGGAGCGACATCCATGCGGACGGCGGACCGGAATTCTCCTGGTACGGCGCCGAGAAGGGCGAGGACCTCTTCCTTTCCGACGACGACTACGACACAGTTCCGCTGGGCTTCACTTTTGAGTACTACGGCGAAGCCTTCACGGAGATCACCGTTGAGAGCAACGGCTGGCTGAACTTCGTCGGCGGAGACGGTTGGCTGCCGATCGACATTCCGGCGGACGACGGCTACGACGGTGCGATCGCGCCGTACAGCCGCGACCTCAACCCGAATGAGCACATCGAGTACCTCCGCGTCGAGACTCAGGGCACCGCGCCCAACCGGCGTTTTGTGGTCGAGTGGAACGGTATCGCCAACTACGAATGGAACGATGGCTACCTGAACGAGCTGAAGACCTTCGAGGCGGTTCTGTTCGAAGGGAGCAACCGCATCCTCTTCCAGTACCTCGACGTCCCGGAGAACGAAGGCCCCTACGCCATCGGGATCGAGAACCAGGCCGGCGAAACCGGCATCGGCAGCTCGGCTGAGGGCGATCTCTTCCTCAGCCCGGGCAATGTCGAGAGCGGTTACGCCGTCCAGTTCGTACCCGG
>PIVZ01001251.1 GCA_003354045.1 bacterium | reverse complement strand
GACCCCTCCACCGATGGTGTCTGCGCTGACCACGACTAGCCGTGCCGCTCCAACTGCCCATGTTCCGCCCGACTTCCGACTGGAAGCCGCCGCTCCTGGCCGAGCTACCCTCCTGGGCCGATGCCCGGAGGGTGGCGATCGACATCGAGACGTGCGACCCACGACTCGCCACGAAGGGCAGGTTGAAGGGCCTCGGCCCAGGCGTCCGGCGGGGCGCGTACATTGCTGGCGTCTCCTTCGCCATCGAGGACGAGGGGCGGGCGTACTACCTGCCGATCGGGCATCAGAACGGTACGAATCTCGACCGCGAGCTGGTCCTTCAATATCTTCGAGACCAGGCTCGTACCTTTCGGGGCAAAGGTACGAGCCTGGGCGGCGCCAACCTCCCGTATGATCTTGACTTCTTGATCGAGGCTGGGGTGGAGTTCAAGCCGGAGTTCTTCCGAGACGTACAGAACGCTGAGCCCCTCCTCGACGAACTCCAGTTCACCTACGGACTGGACGCGATTGCGGCGCGGTGGAAGATTCCTGGCAAGGACGAGACGCTGCTTCGCGCAGCCGCCGAGGACTACGGGATCGACCCCAAGTCGGAGATGTACAAGCTGCCTCCAGAGTACGTCGGCGCGTACGCTGAGCAGGACGTTCTCCTCCCGTTGCAGCTTCTGCGGCGGCAAGAGCAACAACTCGAACAAGACGGCCTGTGGCCGATCTACGACATCGAGTCTCGGGTCCTGCCGGCCCTCCTGGCGATGCGGCGAAGGGGCGTCCTGATCGACGACCT
>PIVZ01001250.1 GCA_003354045.1 bacterium | reverse complement strand
TCATGCCGTACGTCGATGGTACCGACCTCGACGATGCGATGCAGCGCGTGCACGCGAAGAAGCTGCGGGTACCGCCGGGCCTGGCGCTCATCATCATGGACGAGGTTGTCGACGGCCTCCGCGCCGCTCACCGTGAAGGCGTGATTCACCGGGACATCAAGCCGGGCAATATTCTTCTGAGCACGACAGGCGAGGTGAAGATCGGCGACTTCGGCCTCGCGCGCCAGGAGAACACGCTGACCGGCTCCGCCAAGACCATCCCGGGCACGGTTCTCGGTTCCGTCCACTACATGTCACCCGAGCAGTGGACGTCCGCCAAGGACGTCGACCATCGCACCGACATCTTCTCCCTCGGCGTCATGATCTACGAACTGCTCGCCGGCAAGAAGCCGTTCGATGCCGAGGACATGTGGGAGATCCGCCAGCAGACGTTGAGTGGTGCGCAGATACCGATCGAGGAGGCATGTCCGCACATCCCACATGTGTTGCAGTCACTGGTCGAGCGGATGTTGCAGAAGGAACCGGCCGATCGCCTGCGCAGCATGCATGACGTGAAGGGTGCGATCGACCAGTGCCTCGACAAGACCGGTGCCAGCCGCCTGATCCGTCACCGGCGCGAGGAGCTGGGCCGGTTCGTCACCAATCCGGTGCGCTACGCCCACTGGTCGAAGGGGCGGAGCATCGAGTTCCACCTGCAGCAGAGCGACCTGCTCGCCCAGGACGGCGAGCTGACGGCGGCGCTGGTCGAGGCGCGAAACGCGCTCTCGCTCGATCCGACGGCA
>PIVZ01001249.1 GCA_003354045.1 bacterium | reverse complement strand
CTCCATGCGGACGCGGACGGCGGGAATCGCAAGTCCGGCATGCGCATCATCTGGTCATCACGAGCGAAGCACGCCTCCTCCCGGGAGTGGAGTCCGTGGCTTTCCCACTACCTGGGCGCCGCGCTTCTACAACAGGAATTCTCCATGCACCGCAAGGGGCCCGAGCTGATGGACGTCTGGGATCTGCGCGGAGAGCATGGCTACGTCATGTCGTGGCCCGATTACGGCTCGTGGACGACGGACAATCGCAAGCTCGGCGTGTTGAGACACAACAGGACCCCGGCCGTGCTCATCGAGACTCACTTCCTCACCCACGAATCGTCGGTGCGTGAGTTTCAGCAGCTCGAGACCATCCGCCGGCTGTGCCAGGGCATCGAGCTCGGACTGCTCAACTTCTTTGCCCGTCGCGATAGTCTGCTGCCCTCCAGAGTCGCCGAGGGCGTGGCCGGTGAATGGGTCGTCCAGGTCGCAGCGCTGCCGGATCGAGGAGAGGCGGACCGGATGCTGACGTCCCTCGTCTCACTCGGCTTCAGCACCTACGTCGAGCAAGCCCTGGTCGAGGAAACCACGTACTACCGGGTCCGGGTCGGCCCCTACGCGCATACGGACGCGATGAAGCACGCCGCCAGGGCGTTGGCGATGAAGGAATACCGGGAGCAGTGGACGGTCTGGGTTCCGTCTGCGTCCGACTGATCATCGAGGAATTGGCTGAGGAATTGACTCATCGAGGAATGGGCGGCCCCACCCTTCGGTCATGTGGCCAGCCTGGAACCGCCGGTCTG
>PIVZ01001248.1 GCA_003354045.1 bacterium | reverse complement strand
CTGCCGGCTGATTTGTCCGGATATGACACAATCTGGCACGTGGGTGAGGCCACTCCACTGACGGCTGGCGAGCAGACGCAGCTTGCCGGCTACCTGGGGACCGGTGGAGGCCTTCACCTGACCGGCGAGAACAGCAGTTGGGAGCCCCTGAACGATTCGCTCGAGGCCCTCGTCAATGCTGTGGTCGTAGACGGAGACGTCCGGGTCGGGGACCAGGGCAACATCGGCGGCATACCCGCGTTCAACGCGGATGCGCTCGGCGATATCTCTACAGACCCGAACACCCTGACCACCTGGGGCGCGGCTTCTCCGGGCGGCATGGCTCGGGTCGGGTCGCTGGCTGCTCCTTCGCACGTTCTTGCGGCGCGTACGGCCTCCGTCCCGGTCGGTGCTCTCTGGCAGGCGCAGGATCTCGTGGGCGGTACGGGCCGGCTCACCATCTTGATGGACAATGGTTGGTTCATGGCGGGACCGCCGGCCTCGCGCCTGGCGGTCATCGAGAACATCCAAACGTTCCTTATGGGCGGCGGGTGTGCGACCGCAGCGGATTGCGACGATGGCGTAGCCTGCACGGATGATACCTGTCCCGCCGGCAGCTGCATATTCACCCCCAACGATGCGAACTGCACCGATGACGGCTTGTTCTGCAACGGAGACGAGGTGTGTGATGCAGCCCTCGACTGCATCTCGGAAGGTGATCCCTGCGTACCACCCGACGTGTGCGACGAGGCCGATAACCTCTGCGTCGAGTGCCTGGTGGATGGTGACTGCGACGACGGCGTG
>PIVZ01001247.1 GCA_003354045.1 bacterium | reverse complement strand
GTTCGCGGCTACGCACGCGCTTGCGCAGCCTGAACGCGGGTAGGCACAGCGAGAACCCGGCCTTTGCCGGCCCGCTACCGGCGACCTCGATGGACAGGGGGATATAGCCCTGGCCGCGCAGGTGGGCCACCACGCTCGCCTTGGCCTGGGCCTCCATGACGCCGTCTATGATGCGTCCTTCTCTGGTCGTTGCTCGATACGCGAAAGGTGTCATCGTCGGAATCTCGAATTCTACCACGCCGCCGCGTCAGGAACACGAAACGGACGCGCGATCAGCCTATTGGACGGCCGGCCTCCTCCAACTCTTCGATGATAGATTGCCAGCTGCCCGATACGGCGGCCCTATCGAGCCGCCGGTCGGCTCTGTGGCCCTCGCGAGCCTCCCCGGTTGCATTCCACAGCGCCTCCTCGAGCGCCGCAGTCATCGCCGAGACGTCGTTTGGCCCGACCACCAGCTCCGGCCAGCGCCCATCGAGAGACTCTGCCAGGCCGCCGACCCGACTGGCGACGACCGGGAGGCCGAGCCGGCGGGCCAGCGGCAGCAGGCCGCTTTGCGAAGCCCGCAGGTAGGGCAGGACCAGAACCGAGCCAGCAGCAAGAAACAACTTCATCTCTGCAAAGGTAAGATACCGATTATACAGCTTAATATTGGCCTGCCCTGAGAAAAGAGCAACTCGTCGCTCGATGGCCCCCTCGGCCAGGTAGGACTCACCGGCGATTATCAGCGTGGCCCCGGCCGGCAAAATCTTTGCACCGCAATATGATTCCGCAGGGAATCCGGTT
>PIVZ01000065.1 GCA_003354045.1 bacterium | reverse complement strand
GTCCCTCGACCGCGGCTGGACCACAGTACACCCGCCCGAGGACCGGGACCCCAAGGTTCTCATCTTCACGGGGTCTAACCCTCTACGGCGCTGGCCTGCCGGGCAGCACGCGCTGAAACACCTGTGGCCGAAGCTCGACACCATCGTCGCGGTGAACTTCCGCATGAGCACAACAGCGCTGCATGCCGACTACTTCCTCCCCGCAGCCGGATACTACGAGAAATACGGCATCAAGTACGCACAGTCGTACACGCCCCACATCGTGGTGACAGACAAAGCGGTGGACCCACTTGGCGAATCAAAGTCGGAGTGGGAGATCTTCGGCGTTCTCACCGAGCGGATCTCCCAGCGTGCCGGCGAGCGCGGCCTGACCTCGGTGCATGGGTTCAAGGACGAGCCCATCGACCTGCGAAAGGTCTACGACACCTTCACCATGGATCATCGCTTCAACCCGCACGATCCAGCCGACCCCGTGAAGCTCATAGACGACATCATGAGCAACAGTCCCAGCGTCGGAAACATCAGCGGCGAGGAGGCAATCCGTATCGGCGCCGTGCCGATCATCGGACCGGCGCGACCGACGCCGATCTATGCGACCTGCTCCGACTACGACCCGAAAGACACCCATTGGCCGCATCGCTGGTTCGTGGACGACAAGGTCGCCTGGCCGACCATTACCGGCCGCCAGCAGTTCTACATCGATCACGACTGGTACCTGGAGGCGGGCGAGGCTCTGCCGGTGCAGAAGGACTCGCCGCATGCGCGCAGCAAGTTCCCGCTTCGCATCAACGGTGGGCACAACCGCTGGAGCATCCACGCCATCTGGAGAGACCACGATCTCATGCTGAGATTGCAGCGCGGTGAGCCCGCCTGTTTCATGAACCCCGATGACTGCAAGGAGCGCGGCATAACCGACGAGGACCGTGTCCGCGTCTTCAACGACGCGGGCGCTTTCGAGTGCCTGGTCAAGGTCACCGCCGGCGCCCAGCCCGGCGAGGTGATCATCTACCACGCCTGGGAGCCCTACCAGTTCAAGAACTGGAAAGGACAGCAAGAACCGGTGGAGGCGCCGTGGAAGGCTCTTCACCTTGCCGGCGGCTACGGCCACATCCACTACCGGATGTTCTACGGCTCGCCCGGCCACGCCCCACGCTGCGCGCCGGTAGAGGTGGAGCGGGCTTAGCGGCCCAGCGAAAGGTCTAGCTCAGCGGGTTGACCCAACGGACTTCGGGGAACCTGTCGAAGTCACCGTCCGTCGTGTGGAGCATCGCGTCTTGCTCGAGGGCGAGAGCGGCGAGATGGGCATCTGTGGTCAGGTTGGCAGCGGTGCCCATTTCGAGTAGCAGGCCCTTGAGAATCTCCCAGTGGCGATCACCCGGGTGTACGAGCACGATGGGAGGTTGGCCAAGCCATTCATCAACGACACCCGCGGCCTGTTCGGTAGTAAGCGGCTGCGGCAACACCACCGGTCGCGTCGTGATGCGAATGAAACCCAGCACTACGACCCACGGCAACCCGACCGGCTCTTCCCCGGAAAGCGTTTCCGCCCACCAGCGATATGCCTGCTCGTGCAACGGTGCGTCCCGGTTGACCGCGTAGAGGAGAAGGTTGAGGTCGATGAGCTTCACTTTTTCAAGAGAAGCTTGCGCACGCTCTCTTCGTCTTCGAGCAGCGAGGCCAGGTCGAGCGCCTTGTCCATGTTTGCCGCCGGCGGGAAGCCCATCGAGTACGCAGTCGGCCGGTACTGCTCGCGCCGCGGACGGGGATCGAGCTTATCGAGACCGGCCTGCAGAACTCGGTTCAGGGTGCTCCGAAACGAGCTGCCGGAGCGCTCGGCCAAGCGGCGCGCCTTCTCCAGCAAGGCGTCGTCAATGTTTATCGTCGTGCGCATTACCTATTTGGCATCATGATGCGCCGTAAGGCCGATGTCAATACATCATATGGTATACGCGTGAGCACGCGTATAGAAACACGAGGTTCTGTGCCAGGTTGTGGGCTCCTCCCTACTCGTACGATTTCTGCGGCTACTCAGATCGAACCGACAAGACGAGTGAAACCAGCTCATTTTTGGGGCGTTGCGTTAGACTATTTACTTGCGCGCAAGTAAATAGCAGCTATGCCCCGCCCCAGAGACACCGGCAAGCGGGGGCAGAAGACGCGCGAGCGCATCCTTCAGGTGGCTACGGCCCTGTTCGCCGAGAACGGTTACGCGGCTACGCGGCTCGAAGACATCGCCGAAGAGATCGGAGTCAAGCGCGCAGCCCTGGCCTACTACTTCCGCAACAAACAAGAGCTATACGACGCAGTCCTCAACCAGGCCGCGGGCAACCTGGTGGACCGCGCTGAGGCCGTCCTCACTTCAGCGTCCCCACCGCTGGCACGCATCGAAGCGATGGTCGAGATCTGGCTCGTCGCAGTTGCTGACCGCCCCTGGCTATCGCGCCTCCTGCTTCACCAGGCCGCAACCGCGACACCGGCGAGAGAGCCCGACTTCGCCGAGCATAGCCGCCGGCTGCTCAGATTGACCAATGCCGTCCTGGAAGACGGGCGCAGGGCCGGTCTCTTCGACCCTGTGGATGCCGTCCACCTGGTAAGCGCCTTGGCAGGCATCAGTGCTTTCTATGTTTCGGTGATCCCTGCGATCGATCCGCGCGGCCCCTTCGACCCCGCAGACCCCGTCGAGCTGGCAAGACATCGCGAACAAATGTTCACCATCGTCCGCCGGCTACTCGGAGTGCAGGCGCCGGCATCAACGGCAGCCGGCGAGGCCGACAACGAATCGACAACCGGAAAAGGCAGCGCGAATACATGAACCGTTTCAACCGCAGCATTGTCGATCATCCCTGGCTCACCATCGCACTGTTCGTGTTGGTCACGGCCATTCTCGCATTCCGCGTGCCGGAGCTCTACATCGAGACCGACGTGAGGGCCATGCTGCCGAAGGGTAACCCCGAGGTGGCCTACAACGACTGGGTCGAGGATTACTTCGGAATAACGGACCCGGCCGTCGTCATGATCGTCAACGAAGATCCCGACGGCATCTTCACACCGGCAACACTGGCGCTGGTAATGGAGATATCGGAGGGCATGGCCGCGCTCGACTCGATCGACGGCGAAGACCTCGTGAGCCTGTCGGCAATAGACAACATAACCGGCGACGACGACCTGCTCATCGTCGAGCCTTTCTACGAGAAGCCGCCGGCAACGCGGGAGGAGGCGCTCGCGATCCGCGACGCCGTCTTCGACAACTCGATGATGGTCGGCTCCTTGGTCAGCAAGGACGGCCACGCGACCATGATCGCCGGCGAGCGCTACGACGGTTTCGACAAGGTCCAGCTTCACCTCGACTTGAAAGAGATCGTTGCCGCGTCGTCGGTTACCGACGAGCGCATCATCATCGTCGGACGGCCCGTCGTCGAGGGCGAGCTCGGCAAGCAAGCCCAAGGCGATCTTCGTTTCATGTTCCCACTGGTGGTATTGGCCGCCGCCGCCCTGCTGCTGCTCTCGCTACGATCCGTCCGAGGCGTTCTGTTGCCGCTGCTGGTGGTAATCACGTCGGTGGTCTGGACACTCGGATTCATGGCGTGGACGAATGCGACGTTCTTCCCGTTGAGCACCATGATGCCTACGCTGCTGGTGGCAATCGGCGTTGCCGCCGGAATACACATACTTCACCACTTCATGCTGGGCGTGGCCGAGCAACCCGAGCGCCCCGCTGCTGACACGGTCTTCGCCACCATGCAGCAGATGACGCCACCGGTCGTGATGACATCGCTGACGACGGCCGCCGGCCTCGGGTCTCTGGCGGTCTCTGCGATGCGGCCCATCCAGCAGTTCGGGATATTCACGGCCTTCGGTGTACTGGCCGGAATGGTGTTCTCTCTTACTCTGCTGCCGGCAGTCCTGTGTCTGCTGCCCCTGCCGCGCAGAGCTGCCGAGCGCACGGCACGGGCGCAGTCGGAGAAGGGCGGGGTCGTAAACGTCCTTCTCGAGACGCTCACGACGGTGGTCATCCGACGACCGCTGTTGGCCATGAGCGGCACCATGGTCCTGCTCGTGATCGGACTGGCCGGGATACCGCGGATCGTCGTTGAAAACTCGATGCTCGAGAACTTCTCCCCGGACAATCCGGTCAAGCTGGCCGACGCCGAGTTCCGAGCACGCTTCCACGGCTCCCACCCCATGGAGATCATCCTCGACGGTGGGGAAACCGACGCGTGGAAGCAGCCGGAGTTCTTGCGCGCCGTCGAAGGCCTGCAAAAGCACATCGAGGCCTCGGGGTACACAGGCAAGACGCGCTCCATCGTAGACTACGTAAAGCGCATGAACGCCGTCATGAACCCTGACGACGCCGCCGCCGAACGAGTGCCGGACAGCCGCGAGCTGGTGGCGCAGTATCTGCTTATCTACTCGATGTCCGGCGACCCCGACGACTTCGAGGATGTGATCGACTACGACTACCGCATGGCCAACGTGCGGGCTCAGACAAACAGCGATAGCTCCATCGTAATCGAGCGCGCGATGAACAGCATCGACGGTTATGCCGCCGAACACCTCGCGCCGCTGGGCATCGAGACTCACGTATCGGGAATCTCCCGCACCAGCCACGCCTTCATCGCGCTCATCATCGCCGGCCAGATACGAAGCCTCGCACTGGCTCTCGTCATGGTCGTGTTGCTCTCGGCCATCCTGTGCCGTTCGCTCGTGGCCGGTTTCTTCACCGTGATACCGGTGGCCGTCGCCACGATTCTGAACTTCGGGCTGATGGCCTGGGTCGGCGTCAATTTGAGTGTGGCCACCGCGCTGGTGAGCTCGATGGGAATCGGAGTCGGTGTGGACTACGCCATCCACTTCGTCTTCCGTTACCGGCAAGACCGGCGCGCTGCGATGTCACGCGAGGCGGCAATGCGGGAGACAATGAGCACCTCCGGTGTGGCGATCTTCTACAACGCGCTCGTCGTGCTGGCAGGATTCCTGGTGCTCGCCGCTTCAGAGTTCCCGCCCAACCATGGGCTCGGCGTACTCGTTTCGCTCAACATGGCCGTGTGCTTCATAGGCACGGTGACGCTACTTGCGGCAGCGCTCCATGTGATTCAGCCGGCCTTCGTGCGCCCCCCCGAAGAGCGGGTGCGCGCCCCGGAGCCGATGCAAATCGACGAGGATCCCCCCGAATCGAAGGCCGCCTGAGAAAGACCGGTCAGGCTAAGCGCGCCGAACGTTCACGAATGGCTGTGCAGTGTAAAGGAGAAGGTTGCCCCCTCGTTCACGGCTGCTTCCGCCCACACGCGGCCGCCGTGGTGTCTTACGATACGCTCGACCGTGGCCAGTCCGATGCCCGTGCCGTCGAACTCGTTGGCATGGTGTAACTGCTGGAAGGCGCCGAAGATCCGCCCGGCATAAACCGAGTCGAAGCCGATCCCGTTGTCGCCGACGTAGTAGATCGTATCCCTGCCCTCGACCCTGCGCGCACCGAACTCGATGCGCGCAGCCTCTCTCCCGGCCGTGAACTTCCAGGCATTGCCCAAGAGGTTCTGCAGCAACACTGTGAGCAGCCCTTCGTCACCGTCGTCGGTAAGGCCGTCTTGCACACAGACTTCCACGCTGCGCCCGGAATCGGATGTCTCGAGGTCGCTGACGACGTCACGGGCGAGCTGACTCAGGTTCACCTCCTCGCGGGACAGGCCGGCTTTGCCAACACGAGCGAGCTGGAGGAGGTCGTCGATCATCTGCCCCATGCGGCTCGCGCCCTCTCGAATGCGATCGAGATGAGCCCTGGTGCTCGGGTCGAGAGCGGCCGCAACATCCTCGGCGAGGAGCTGCACGAAGCCGTTTATGGTGCGTAGGGGTTGGCGCAGGTCGTGCGAGACGGCGTAGCTGAACGACTCCATATCTTTGACGGCCGCCTCGAGATCGGAGGTTCGTTTGCGAACCCGTTCTTCGAGCTCCTCGTTAAGATCACGGATTTGTTCCTCCGCGAGTTTGCGCTCGGTTATGTCGATCACCGTGCCGACCATGCTGACCGGCTCGCCAAGCTCGTCCCGCGTCACTTCACCGTTTTCATGAACGTGGCGCGTCTCGCCACCGGGGAGCACTATGCGATGATCTACACTGTATTCGCGTCTTCCCTTCAACGCGGCATCGACTCTGTCCTCGAGTAATCCCATGTCGTCGGGATGAACCAGTTTTCTGAACCCTTCGAAGGTTTGGTCGAATTCATCGTGGCTGAGCCCGAAGAGAGCATACGTTTGCTCCGACCAAGACAACTCGCCGGTCTCGATCTGCCACAGCCAATCGCCCATGGCCGCCACGCGCTGGGCGTTGAGCAGACGTGCCTCATGCTCACGCAACCCCTTCTCCGCTTGTCTGCGCGCGCTTATGTCGCGCGCGACCCCCAGCACCAGGGACTCCCCTTCGATTGTGACCGGGTAGGTTCTTATCTCGACCATGATCCGGCCGCCGTCTTTGCGACGGAGCTCGTATTCGACCGGCCCGATCGGTTCGCCGGTCGCGCTGACGGACAGGGCACCGGCGGCAGCTGCCAAGTCTTCGGCCGACAGGAGCTGCAGGTCGAGAAAACTGCTGCCTATCATGTCGCCGCGCGGGTAGCCGATGAGTTCTTCGGCCGCGCGGTTGCCATCGACGAAACGGCCGGCAAGGTCCATCACATAGCAACCATCCGGCGCATCCTCGAACAGGATCTTCAGCCGCTCTTCACTTTCGCTCAGGGTTTGCTGCGACCGCCTGAGATCCTCATTGGCTTGCCGCATCCCGGTGAGAACCTGTCCGCCGCGGTAAAGCATTGCTACCAGCAGCGACGTCGTGACCGCCGCGAACATGGCGGTCGTCATATCGGGCGGCGGCGAGAAGCTGCCTGTCGCGACACGATAGAGCGTGACCGACTGCCAAACCGCCAGCGCGGCTATGGCTACCGGGAAGATCGCCCAGGGAATCCAGCGGCCGGTAGATCGCAAGAGCCGCAGGGTGAGAGATACCGCTGCCAACAACAGCAGTACAATAACGGCAATTACTATGGAGATAGCCATCGGCCCCGGCACTCTGCCCCTCCAAAACTGTGAGCCGCCCCCACCCCGAGAGTTACCATACACCACCGCGTCGCTGCCTGTCCACGCGGCCGGTATGCGCGGGTTCCAATGACCGATTCGGCGCCCGAAGTGGCCGTAGCCAGGGCTTCCTGTAGGATCTCTCCCATGCCTGACGCCCTGGGAACGATGACGGCTCTCGCGCGAGAGGGGTTGTGGCTCGGCACCGAGCGGCTCTCCCGGCAGCTTGGGAGGCCTACTGGCATTCCCGGCACTGCGGCCGACATCGACGCCCAGTGGATGACTGATGTACTGCAGGAAGAGTTCCCGGGCGCACGTGTAGCGACGATCGAATGCCTACAGCGCGACGCGGGTACGACAGATCGCGCCCGCCTCGGCCTCGCCTATGAGGAAAAGGGACACGGCAACCAACCGCCGGCCTCAGTGTTCGTCAAGCTCTCTCCCGCTGATGCCAAGACCCGGCTGTTCGGCAACATGTTCGGTCTGGGCGAAAACGAGGTGCGCTTCTACCGGGAGGTCGCCTCGAACCTTCCCGTCCGGATGCCGCTCATCTATCGTGCGACCCTTCACGGCAGGGCCAGACGCTTCGTCCTGGTGCTTGAAGATCTCGCTGCTCGTAACGTACGTTTCAACACGGTCTCTGACCGGGCAACCGTCGAGGACGCACGCTCGGTGGTAACCGAGCTCGCGCGCTTACACGCAGCTTTTTGGGCAAGCCCTCGGCTCTCTGGAGAACTCGGCTGGCTGCGCGCTCCGGGCAGAAGCCCACGACTTGCCGTCGAACGTTTCATTTGCGCCGCCTCGGTTCGCCCGGCCCTGGCCCGGTTTCCCGACGTAGTCCCCAGTGAAGTGAGCACCGCAATCCCGCGCATCGTGTCTGCACGCAACGCGCTGGAGGCCGCTTGGGGCCGCGGTCCCTTGACGCTCATTCACGGCGACAGCCACATCGGCAACATGTACTTCGAGGACGGTCGTGCGGGGTTCTTCGACTGGCAGGTTGTGCAACGCGGCCAGGGCATGCGAGACGTCTCCTACTTCCTCGTAAACTCCGTACCGACCGACGTGCGCGTCGAGCACCAGCGAGAGCTGATCGCTCACTATATCGCCACGCTTGCCGAGCACGGAGTAACCGGACCCGCTCCCGAGGAAGCGTGGCAGCAGCACCGGCTACACGCCCTTTACACGTTGATGGGCACGCTGGTAACGGCGGCGGGCACCAAGCTGCAGGCACGCGCCATCGCGCGCGCCGGTCTCGCGCGTGCCAGCAAGGCCGTCCTTGATCTCGACTCGATCGGCGCCCTCGACGCCCTCGGCTAGGCCTTCGACTCTGTCAGTCGTTGAAGCCGGGAGCGGGAGCGCTGCACAGCACCTCATCGGCGTGCATGGTATCGAAGTACTCGTGCATCGATTGGATCTTTCCGTCGCGAACCACGAAGAGAAAATGATAGCGCTGATTGTAGACCTGCCCGCTCGCGTGCTTGCCGTAGGACTCGGCCTCGGCCGAAACCCGGTCGTCCTCGGCGGTGAGCGTACCCACGGTAAACTTCAAGCCATCGGGGAATACACTCTGCACGCCCGAGATCATCGCCGCGATGTTCTCGCGCGGATGGGTCCCCGAAAATGGAAGCGTTCCGGCCGTCCAGCAGGTGAACGAATCCGCATAGAGTGCAAGAACGCCATCGGCGTCTCCGCTCGAGAGGCGCTCGAAAAACTCGAGTACTACGGCCTTGTTGGATTCCAGCTCCGACATTCTCTTCCTCCTGCTAGCGGCCCTTTGAAAACCGAGCGGTCAGCGAAGCGCCGAGTTCGGCGGCTCTCGAACGGACTACTGGCGCTTTCGTGACAGCCCGGGCCATATAGATCAAACTGCAGGGCTGCAGTGGCACGCTGCCGTGCGAAGGCTGCTAGACATGAAAAGGCGTTTATCCTCTTCTCGGGGTATGATCGAGAGCTGACTCACCCATGATGCACCTGGTAAGGCACGTCCTCTCCCATGCGCGATTCTGGCTGCTGCTGGTAGCAGGCGTTACGGTCTTTCTCGCCGCCGGCTTCCTCAGGCTCGAGCTCAGGACCGACGGACAAACCCTTCGTCCCCGCCACGACCCGTTGGTCGTCCAGAGTGAGATAGATGGCGCACGCTTCCAGGACCCCCGGCAACTGGTGGTTCTGGTCAGCACCGGGGCAAACGGACCGCCCGTGGCGTCGCCTGCCGGTCTGCGCTTTCTGCGCAGCATCAACAAGGAGTTGAGGGCGCTGCCCGCCGTTCGTGCGACTGCGATACTGTCACTTCCCGGCCTACCGAAACCGGCCAAGGACTCGGCAGGTTTCTCGCTGGGCAGCTACCTGGATGAGATCCCAGAGGAGCCCGCGGCATTCGCCCGGCTGCTCGGGGAGATCAGATCGCACAGGCTCACCGACGGGCTGTTGCTCTCGACCGATGGGAACCATGCGGCCTTCTACGTACCGCTGGTCCAAAAGCGCCCGGTACCCGAGCTGGTGGCCGAGCTGGAGGAGTGGCAGAGCGCGCACGAGGGGAGCAACTTCGAGATTCGACTGAGCGGTCCGGAGATGGCCGAGGCGACGCTCGGGCGCATGGTGCTGCGCGACCTGATGGTGCTGGTTCCCGTCATGCTCGTTCTGATCATGTCGCTGCTGTTCGTGGTGTTTCGCAATCCCGGCGGGGTGCTGGTTCCCATGGCGGAGTCGCTGGTCGTCCTCATATGGACCTTCGGCGCCATGGGATGGCTCGGCGTTCCGGTAACACTGGTAACGACCATCCTACCGGTCGTGCTCATGGCGATGTCGATCACCGACGAGCTACATCTTCTCGAACGGGTGGAAGGCTGCCTGCGAGGCGAGCCGGACTCCCTGGTACCGGACGGGCCGAAACCAAGCGTGAGCACCAGCCTGCCCGTTGCAGTCGAAACGGCGCTCGCCGAGGTGGGAAGGCCGATAGTGGCAACCTCGGTCACGACGGCGCTCGGATTCCTCTCGTTCCTGAGTGCAACCATGGCACCGATCCGCCAGTTCGGCGTGTTCACCGCCTTCGGCATCCTCGCGGCCATGGTGCTGAGCTTCATATGGATACCGGCGCTGATCGTCTCGCTGCCCGACGGCTGGTTCGAGCCGAGACAGAAGATGAACGGCCCCGCGAGTCGAGACCGCCTCGGCTGGCTCGGAGCGCTCGGCCGTTGGTCCACCGCAAGACCGGGCCTCGCCTTCGGCGTCGCGGTCCTGGCTGTCGCACTCGCCGCCCCCGGTATTTCTCGGCTGGAGGTGCAAGACGCCTGGGTGGAGAACTTCGCCCCCGACTCTCCACTGGTAACGGCCGAGCGCGCATACAACGATTCCTTCTGGGGCTCTTACCGCTTCGACGTGGTCTTCGAGGGCAGCCACGAGTTCTTCTATACACCCGCGGGCGCAGCGCTCATGGAAGACGTACGACGCATTGCCCGAGAAGCGCCGCATGTCGGCGGCGCCCTCACCTACCTTTCGACGCTGGAAGAAGTCGCCCGGGCTCTGGGCAAGACGGAGTCGCTCTCGTCACTTTCACCGCTGATGTTGGCCGACGTGGCCACAGTGGCCGAGATGTCGGAGAGCCGGCTGAGGTTGCGCCAGCTTCTCACCGATCGCGGAGAGAGGGCGCGCATGCGATTGTTCGTCAAGGACGCCGACTACCGCCGCGCCGAGGAGTTGTGGAGTTTCCTCGAGCGCCGCCTACCCGCCGTCGCCGATAGCTACGGTGTTGCCTACCACTTCAGCGGAGACCTGCCCGTGGCGCTCACGGTCGTTGACTCGATCGTCGGCAACCAGATGCGCTCCATCGCCTGGGCACTGGTAACGGTCGGCCTGGCGCTGCTTGTCTTCTTCTCCCGCGGCAAGGGCGCCCTCGTCTCGATGGTGCCGGTCATTGCCGCCGTGGTGATGGTGCTCGGCGGCATGGGATACGCGGGCATGCCGCTCGGCATCGCGGCCAGCATGTTTGCGGCCCTCACGGTGGGTGTGGGCGTCGATTTCGGCGTCCACCTGCTGCACCGCTACCGGCACGAGCGCAGTGCGGGCCGCGAGCACGGCGAAGCGCTTCAATCCACGGTGGAAAAGACCGGCCGGGCGCTGAGCTGGAATACCTTCGTGCTGGCCTGCGGATTCCTGGTGCTGGGCCTCTCGGCGTTGAGGCCGAATCAAAGTCTCGGCCTGCTTCTGGCCACGGCGATCCTAGTCTGCTACTCGGGGACTCTCATGCTGCTGCCCCGCCTGCTCCGCCTGCTGGGCCCCGCGGCCCTGCTCGCGCTGATCTGCCTACCCGGCCCCGTCGAGGCCGTGGCCGCTCTCGACGACCGTTGCGCGGTTGAAGAGGACATCGCCGCACGAGCGCTCATAGCCAAGATCGAGAGCGACTTCAGGAGCGATGCACGTATCAGCCGCATGGCGATCGCCACCTACTACGGAAAGTCACATCCGTTGCACCGGCACTTCAAGGACGAGGCCTACGAGAAGGTCCTGTGGAGCATCGTCAACGGCGACCCCGAGGAAACCTGGCTGCTCTATACTTTCTCGGCACCCGGCCGCCTGGCGGGCACTTCACTGCTCGTGCAGGACTTCGCCGATCTCACGCCGGCCGACTCGATGTGGCTGTACCTGCGATCCTTCGACACCTTCACCAAGCTCGACCCCGGTGCACAGCGGGTCATGGTGCCCGGCACCGCGCTCACCTACCAAGACTCGCGCGGTTTCATCCCACTCGACAGGTACCGCTTTTCCTTCGATGCCTCCGGCAAAGTGAAAGCTTCGGAGGGCGAGGTCGTACTGCTCGGCTGCCCGAGAAGCGAGACCATACGAGAGAACCTCGGTTACGACTCCATCACCCTCGTGGTGGACAAGAGCAAGAGCATCGTCAGGCGGGTCTACTTTCGCGATCTCGGTGGCAAACCGCTCAAGCGCTACGAGCTTATACGCGAGACTGCGTTCGACGAGCGCTGGTTCCAGGCAGAGGTGAAGATGGAGCACCATGCCGACGACTACTCCACCACCATCAACTACGAGCACTGGCCCGCCAAGGAGACTCCTCCTCAGTCGATGTTTCGCCCTGAGGTGGCCGAGGAGAAGTTCCTCACCCGCCTACAGGCCGTGCTCGAAAAAGCCGGCCTCGGCGAACGCATAGGCACCGAAATCGAAGCGGCCAACGCGCGCATCCGCGAATACGACGAAAAGATGGGCCGGGTACCGGAAACGAAGAAACCCGCCGCGGAAGACTAGGTGCCTGACCGCAACGAGCGCGACCAGCCCCGCGGCCGAATCGGCGGCATTACGAGCGCCCGAGCGGTGGCGAGGCCATCGGTAGCGCTCTCCTACAACGGGGCGTCCGTCCCGGATAACATCTTGGTATGCCCCGCACCGCCGCCTCACGGTCTTCCTCGAAAAGGGACGCTCCGGTCTACGAAGTAGCCGGTGGCGGTGCGGCCGCCCGACATGCTGCGGCTCTGCTGGAGTCACTCGACCATCGCGTGATCATGATGCCCGGGGCGCGCGAGCGGCATCCGGCCCTGGAGTGGGCGGCTTCGGGCGCAATGGAGCTTACCGGCCCCGGCGACGGCGCGCCGTTGGTGGCGCCGGGCAATCTCGCGGCCGTGGCTAGCGGCGCTCTGCAGGCGATTCGCCTGCTCGCCGGAGAAGGCTGGCAAGGCGACGTCCACGGCCCCGAGCTGCTGGGCGAGCGAGCTGCAATCATGGGCCTGAGACGACGGGGGAGAATCTCTCCCGGTGGGAGCTGCCGCCTTTTGATGGCCGAGGACGGCTGGATTGCCGTCAGCCTGGCTCGGCCCGACGACATACGAATGTTGCCGGCATGGCTCGGCGAAGAAGGCGGCGACGACCCATGGGCGTTGGTCACTGCCGCCGTCGCGCACCGACCGGCCGCGGAGATCGTCGCGCGCGGCCGATTGATTGGGCTTGCAGTAACGGGGGCTGAAGTGCCGTCCTCACCCGCTCCACCTTGGTACCGTGTGGCAGCCCGCGGTCCAGGCGTTGTCGGCGAGCGCCGAGCCGCCCCGCTGGTCGTCGATCTCTCTTCTCTGTGGGCGGGTCCATTGGCCGCCAACCTGCTCGGATTGTGCGGCGCGCACGTGATCAAGGTGGAGAGCACGGGCCGCCCCGACGGAGCGCGCGCAGGGGCGCCCTCGTTTTACGATCTATTGAACGGAGGCAAGCGCAGCGTCGCGCTCGACTTCAGGAACCAGGACGACCTCGCAGTGCTCGGCAAGCTTTTCGAACGCGCCGATATCGTGGTCGAAAGCGCCCGGCCGCGCGCGCTCGCCCAGCTCGGCATCGATGCCTCTTCAGTGGTCGAGCGTAACCGCGGGCTCACCTGGGTGGGCATTACCGGCTACGGACGCGGCGGGCCAAGTGGCAACTGGATAGCCTACGGTGACGATGCGGCCGTAGCCGCCGGCCTGACCGCCGCTACCGGCGGCGCGGAGCAGGCGCCTCTGTTTTGCGGCGATGCCATCGCCGACCCATTGAC
>PIVZ01001246.1 GCA_003354045.1 bacterium | reverse complement strand
CCGCCCTTCGGATTGAAGAAGTCGTGCTCCACCGAGTAGGCGTGCCGTTTCGTTCCGGCAAAATTACCGATCTCGTTCTGCATCAGATCGTAGGTGAGGCGCTGGTAGTGGAGGTCGAGGAGGAGCGTAGCTCCGTGGCCGAGGCTCAGCTGCTCGTTCATCGTCGCCGACCAGACGAACTTGTCGCCGTTGTAGTCGTAGTAGTTGGGCAATCCGGTAAGCGCCGAGGGATTCAGTCCCTCGACGGCCATCAACCGGCCGTACTGGTGACTCTCGAATGTGTAGAGCCCGCTGCCGATCGCGAGTTCGCCGCCCGCGTGCGATAGGAGCAGCTTGCCCTGCCAGCCGACCTGGTCCTTGTCGACGAGCTGTCTGCGCACGACCTGCGGGCGATCGTCCCCGGCGAAGCCGAGCAGCGCGTCGAGGTTGAATGCGGAGCCCCAGTTCACGATGTCGGGCCGGGCCGCCGGATCCATGAAGTTCTCGTAGAAGCCTTCGCCGTGGATCCAGTAGGCGGTGTTCTTGAGGATCGCGCCGTCACTGAGGTTCCAGCGGTGGTGGAGCTCGTAGTGGGGCTGGCGGAAGTCGTCCACCGCGTTGGAGTAGGTCTCCGGATTGTTCTTCCTGTCGATCGCGAGCGTCGCCTCGTCGACCCCGAACCAGGCCTGCTCCGTGAGCTCGCGGCCTGTGTAGAAGTTGAACTGGGTCGCGCTGGCCGGCGTGATGTAGCGGCCACTGAGAAAGAGGCTCCACTGGTCGCTCCCGGAGCGGTCCCGGTAGCCGTC
>PIVZ01001245.1 GCA_003354045.1 bacterium | reverse complement strand
AACGAGATGTCCTGGACGGCGTCCTCGGCCTGCTCACTTCGCCCGAGGTAGCCCCAGCAGAAACGGTAGAGGGCATCACGGTAGAGGTCATCGAGAAGTGCGGCCGCGTCCGATTCGCCGTTGCGCAAACGTATCACCAGCGACGGCGTCATTTCACGGGCGCGCTGGGTTGTAGGATCAAGCGATGAACTCAACTGACGGCTCTCCAACTCTTTCCATACCTGAGTGCCGTGCGGACGCAGGTCGGGCTCTTGTGGCGGCGTGCCGAGGGGATCAGTCCGCCGACCCGCTCACTTACCCGTCGGTTCCGACGCCAGTGCGGCGATCTCGGCGTTGATCTCTGTAAGACGCTCGGGATCGTCAAGAAGGTCGCTTGTATAGAGTCTTCTTAGCTCGCCTAGCGCACGGACCCGATCGGCGTGCATATCATCGTCGAGTTCCTCGGCAACCGCCAGCACACCGAAGAGCAGGTCCTCGGCTTCTAACAAGGCCTCCTCGGCGGAATCGTAGCCGGCGGCCCCCGTCATCCGGGCGGCGCCATGCGCATACACGAAGACGACCCCGAAGACGTCCCGGTAGGCCTCGAGCGCATCCGCCGAGTCGGGATGCGCATGATCCACGTCCCTAAGCGATTGCCTGAGAAGTTCCGCCGCTTCGCGCATGCGGGCCTCATGCTGACGCACATCCCCCTCCGGCACGTGCTGCACCAGCACCTGGGCTAGCTCACAATCGACTTCGAGCACTCGGTCAGCCAGTTCGAGTCGTCGGAATCTCGCGCGTGAGGC
>PIVZ01001244.1 GCA_003354045.1 bacterium | reverse complement strand
GTGAATGTGCAGGAACAGGTTCGAGAAGACCGCCAGCGAGCGGCTGCGATCGGATCTCGGTCCTTCGTGGCGCATGAGCGATTGCTTCAGACTCTGCGGGAGCCTGCGAAGGTTTTCGCTGAATGCTGTCAGGCCGGTGCTACTCATGGCTATGACCTCTGTTCGTCCTCTGGCTCAGGCCTTGTAGAAGGTGCCGGGCTCGACTTCGCGCGAGCCGTCGATTACGAGCCGGCCGTCCACAGCTTGGGTAACCTCGAGCCAGCGCAGTGCACGCGGCGCGGGTCCACGGACCACCTTACCGTCCGACTCGAAGCCCGAGCCGTGGCAAGGGCAGGAAAACCCGTCGTTTGTCTTCGAGACGATGCAGCCCAGATGTGTGCACACAAGCGATATGGCCGAGATACCTCGCTCCTCGGAGGTGACCAGAACCTTTTGCTCGGGAATCGTAAGCGAGGTTCCCGGTGCTATGTCTTCGGGGCGACCGACACGAAACCGCGTTCCGGGTTCGGGCAAGACGGAAGGCTTCGGCAGTCTGATCATGCCGACCAACGAGCCGAATATGGCCACCGCGGCGGCCCACAGGCCCGCCGTGCTGAGAAAGCGTCGGCGGGGAATAGCGTGCGGTTCTAAGCGGCCGGACATATTGGTTCCTCCTCGAACAAGAATCTTTCCATGGTTATGGCGCCGGTCGGGCAGCGCTCCGCGCACAAGGCGCAACGAATGCAGATGGTCTCGTCTTTGATGATGGCCGAGGCGTCCTCGGGTGCGGTGTCGGCCAGGCGGCC
>PIVZ01001243.1 GCA_003354045.1 bacterium | reverse complement strand
GGCCGCCTGGCCGACACCGCACCCGAGGACGCCTCGGCCATCATCAAAGACGAGACCATCTGCATTCGTTGCGCCTTGTGCGCGGAGCGCTGCCCGACCGGCGCCATAACCATGGAAAGGTTTTTGTTCGGGGAGGAGCCAGTATGCCCAGCCGCTTAGAACCGGAACCCATCCCACGCCGCGATTTTCTCGGCTTGGCGGGTCTGTGGACCGCCGCGCTCGCCATATTCGGCTCGGTTGTCGGCATGGTCCGGCTGACCAAGCCGTCGGTGCTCCCGGAGGGCGGCAGTCGTTTCCGAATCGGACGCGCCGAGGAGATCACTCCGGGGACTTCATTGACGCTTCCCGAGCAGAAGGTTCTGGTCACCTCCGAGGAGCGAGGTATCTCGGCCATATCGCTCGTGTGCACACATCTGGGCTGTATCGTCTCGCCGACGGAGAACGGATTTTCCTGCCCCTGCCACGGTTCCGGATTCGGACCCGACGGCAAGGTTTTAGGCGGACCCGCGCCGCGTGCACTGCGCTGGCTCGAGGTTACCCAAGCAGTGGACGGCCGACTCGTAATCGACGGCTCGCGCGAGGTCGAGCCCGGCACCTTCTACAAGGCCTGAGCCAGAGGACGAACAGAGGTCATAGCCATGAGTAGCACCGGCCTGACAGCATTCGGCGAAAACCTTCGCAGGCTCCCGCAGAGTCTGAAGCAATCGCTCATGCGCCACGAAGGACCGAGATCCGATCGCAGCCGCTCGCTGGCGGTCTTCTCGAACCTGTTCCTGCACATTCAC
>PIVZ01001242.1 GCA_003354045.1 bacterium | reverse complement strand
GAGAGAAGAGGCACCGGTACTTCATGCCGCACATCCTCGCTATTGACTCTCACCGTGGATACTCGCCATGCCCGGCCGTGCCTTGACGCTTCGCCTTTGCCTCTACGCTCTCGTCGTCGCCCACTTCTCGGAATCGCCAGCTCCGGCGGTTGACAATCTACTCACTAACCCAGCCTTCGAATCACCCCTGGCACCCTGCTGGGAAGAACGAACTCCCGAGGACGAAACTCGAACACTCCGACGCGTTGAGGAAGTGGGCCGAGACGGCTCCGCCGCCGTCTTGGAGAACCTCCAGCCGTGCTACACGCGCCTGCGTCAAGGCGCCGACCGGTCGATCGTAATCGAACGGGGCAGCCTTGTGGAACTCTCCGCCTGGGTGCGGAGCGAGATGACCGACGAGGCCAGGATTACGCTGCAAATTTACTGCATGGATGACAAGGACGGAATTCTGGCCCAGCCGCGATCGCCGGCCATGAGCGGGACCTTCGACTGGACGAGAGCCAGCGTGTGGACCATCGTGCCTGAAGGCACGCTCTACACCATGGCCTACGTGCAGGTCCAGGAAGGCACGGGCAAGGTTGCCTTCGACGACGTCGAACTGGTCGTTCGCCAGAAGCCCATGCCTCGGCCGCCGGCACCCAAGATCGTTCTTCTGAGCGACCTGCTCGACGACGGGCTATGTCTGACCAATCTCAAGACGCTCTTCGAAGACGGTCTGGTGCAAGCAGCGCCCGATGACGCCTCAACGTTGCCCGACGCAAGTGGAGTGCTGGTGCTATAAGAAG
>PIVZ01001241.1 GCA_003354045.1 bacterium | reverse complement strand
CGCCCAGCTCCTGCAGACCTCGCCAGATTTCACGGATCCGATCTGCGGCCCGGGTCAACGTGTCGTCCACCACATAGCGAGAGGCCTCGCCATCCTCGTTGACCAGGAAGTACAGGTCGATCCAGTCGCGCGGCGCACCGTTCAGGGTCAGTGGCGAGGGCATGGCGACCGTTTCCACATCTCGGCGCTCGCCCTCTTCGGTCCATGCAGCTACCGGAGCGGCCGAGTGGAACGCAACATAGTCGGTGAAGGGGCGTGCCGCCTCAGAACCGAGGATAGCACTGAAGGCACCATCCATTCGCCACAGGGCGTCGGCAAGCAGGCTGCGATGCCTTCGGACGGCCTGCGAACCGGCGACCTCGAGCTGCAGCACGGTCGCCCAGGTCATCCCACCGAGGACCACGGCGGCCGTCAGGAAGAAGACGACTACCGCGGCGACGGCCCCTTTGCGCATGCGTGTCATGACGTACCCTCGCCGGCGGCCTCCTTGTCCAACTGTATATCGGCTCCGAGCATGTAGCCCTTGCCCCTTACGGTGACGATCCACTCGACGGCCTCGTCTTTGCGGTTGCCCGTGAGCTTTTGGCGCAGGCGCGTAATGTGCATGTCGATCGCGCGGGTCTCGATCTGTCCGTCGCGGATGCCCCAGACGCAGGAGAGCAACTCTTCTCGTGACACGGTTCTGCCCGCGTGGGATGCCAGGCGACCGAGAATGGCGCCTTCCATCTCCGACAGCGCCGTGCGCTCCTCATCCGGGCCGATGACCTCGCGCCGCGCGCAGTCCAC
>PIVZ01001240.1 GCA_003354045.1 bacterium | reverse complement strand
CATCAAGCACGTTGCGCGCCTCCACCTTGGTGATCTCGGTCAGCCCCTCCACCTTGGTCCCCTGGTTGCGGTTGCCCGCGAGCGGGAAGGCGCTCCGCAGATCATAAATCAGCCTGTCGAGAAACAGATCGGGTTCGTCATGTAGCTCCCGTTCCAGCCGGTAGCCCAGAAGCGCACCGAGCGATTGCCCGTTGCGGATCCCCTCGATCACCTGCTGGGCACGCCGCACGCGTTCGGACGAGAGGTCCACGGCCAGAAGGTCCGGCGCCGTGGGCGTGGCATTGGCAAGATGCCCGTTACGCAGGATCGCGCCTGTGACGGCATGATCCAGGGACGGTGCGTGGATATGCCCGAAATTCTCGGAATCGCGCATCAGAGACGGCTGATCTCCGCCCTCGAAGATCGCTGCCAGGTCGTCGTCAAGCCGTACCCTTTCCAATGTCCGCGCCTTGGGAGCGACGTTCTCGAGCCAACCATAGGCGCCCACATAGATCCCGGCTTTGCCGAATCCCTCGTCGCTTTCCTGCCGCATGTACGAGAGGTGCACAGCCTGTATGCCCATTCGCCAGGCATCCAGCCGGTAGGTCAGGCAATCCACATGCTCCGCCAGCGCGCGCTCCAATGCACCGGTGCTTGCGTCCTTCAGTACGTCGAGCGCCGAAAGCTGGGTGTTCAGATACGGCTTCTGGGTCAACAGCACCGTGGGGATGTAATCCCCCAACCGCAGCGCCGGATCGCCGGTCACTGCGGGCTCGGCGCGATAGAGCTGCTCCCACCGGCTGTGGCT
>PIVZ01000590.1 GCA_003354045.1 bacterium | reverse complement strand
TGGGTGAGTGCTCCTAGCCCGAGCAGGTCCACCTTGAATAGGCCGAGGGCATCGATGTCGTCCTTGTCCCACTGGATGACCGTGCGCTCGGCCATGGTGGCGTTCTCGATGGGCACGATGTCGTGGACCGCCTCGTGGCCGAGCAGGAAGCCGCCGGGATGGATGGAGAGGTGGCGCGGAAAGTCGATGATCTCGTTGGCCAGCACGCACAGGTGTGAGCCGGCCTTTGTCTCCGGGTCGATGCCGGCCTGCGCGACCACCTCGGCGGATATCCCGCCGTGATGGGAGAGCAGCTTGGAGAGGCGGTCGAGCGCGGTGCCGGCAATGCCGAGCGCCTTGCCGACCTCGCGCACGGCCGATTTGGACCGGTAGCGGATCACGTTGGCGACCATGGCGGCGTGATCGAGCGAGTACTTGCGATAGACGTGCTGGATAACCTCCTCGCGACGCTCGTGCATGATGTCGAGGTCGATGTCGGGAGGCTCGGCGCGCTCTTTGGAGAGGAAGCGTTCGAACAGCAGGTTCATGCGCACCGGGTCGATGGCCGTTATGCCGAGGCAATAGCAGACCGCCGAGTTGGCCGCCGAGCCGCGGCCTTGGCAGAGGATGCCGCTATCTCGGCAGTACTCGACTATCTCCCACATGGTGAGGAAGTAGCCCGGGTAGTCGAGCTCGTTGATTAACCTGAGCTCCTTGCCGAGCTGCGCGGCCACGTCATCCGGGACCTCTCCGCCGTAGCGCTTCTTCGCGCCTTCGAAGGTCAGGTGGTGTAGCCACTGGCCGGAGGTCTTTCCGTCTGGGAGTCGCTCGGAAGGGTAGCGGTAGCGAAGATCGGCAATGGAGAAGCTGCAACGCGCGGCCACCTCGTCGGTCAAATGGGCGGCCACGGGATCGTCGGCGAACAGGGCGTGGAAGGCGTAGTCGCTTTTGAGAGTGTGCTCGGCGTTGGGACAGATGCGGCGGCCTGCCGCACTGAGAGTAACCCCGTCGCGGATACACGTGAGCACGTCGTGCAGGGGACGCCTGGCCGGCATGTGATAGAGGACCTCGATGGCGGCTACCACCGGCAGTCCGTAACGATCGGCGCGCTCGCGCAGGCGTGCCTCCTGGTGGCGTTCCTCGGCACGCCGGTGGCGCGCGGCCAGGGCGTAGAGGCGATCGGCGAAAGCCTCGCGCAGTTCGGAGGCAATGAGGTGTGGCTCGAGCTTGCTCGCCAGCAGGCTATGCCGGCCTCCCCAAAGCGCGAGCATATCTTCGGCGTGCTCGCAGACCTCGCGCCAGGTTACCGACGATTGTCCTTTGGGCGAGCGCAGGCGGCCTTTCGTTATCAAGCGACAGAGGTTGCGGTAGCCGTCTCGGCCGGTTGCCAGAAGGACGATCGAAGAGCCATCCTCGATGGTTACCTGCGAGCCGACGATGAGCTTCACGCCGAGCTCGCGGGCCTTGAGGTGCGCGCGCACAATTCCGTAGATGCCGTCCTTATCGGTAAGGGCCAGCGCGGGAAGTCCGAGTGCAGAGCAGGTCTCGACTAGCTCGTCGGGGTGGCTGGCCCCTTCGAGAAAGGAGAAGTTGCTCTTGCACCAAAGCGGGACGTAGGGGGCCATGCGGACTGCGCTCTATTCGACCCGCCCGTGGACGAACCAATGCCGCCGCCGTTTGTCATAGTAGATCCACAAGAGCTCGCCGTGCTCGGTGAGCGCGAAATGGTACTCGCGGTGGATCTCGCGGTGCCACCAGCCGCCGGTGAGAGTGTAGGGGCCGATGAAGCTCTCGATGCGGCCGTGGCCCGCCCGCGACACGCTCCACTCCTTGTCGCGCTCGTGACGCGAAGGCGTGGCCATCGGGGCCGGCCGGGCCTGGATTCTTCTTACGAGCGGTCTGGCGCGAACGTTTCTCGGCTCGGCCGCTTGCAGGCTCGTGAGCGGTTCCCACGCGAAGCTTGCCTCGGGGAGATGACCGTCGCGCAGCCGGGCATGTAACACGGCCTTTTCTCCGAGCTCGGCGCGCAGGCGCGCCAGGGCGCGGTTGGCCGCTTGCAAGTCGCGGCGGGGCTTGGCGGCAAACAAACGGAGTTGCTCGCGGCTTGCCGGAAGGCCGACGGCCTCGACCGTCAGCTCTACTATGCCGGCGGCAAGCTCGAGAGCCTCCAGGCGCAGGCGCACGAGGTCGAGGATTAGTGTCTCGTCGAGGGTAGGTGCGGCAGGGCGCAAGGCTTCCTCTAGTGACGTGTTTTTTGTGTTCGGTCGTTTGTCGAGCTCCAAGGTGAGACGAATCTCGGCCAGGGCCTCCTCTTTGGAGGCCAAGGTGGCGAGCATGGGGCCGAGCATGCGTCTTGTGAGAAAGAGTAGGGAAGAGGTGTCGGTTACCGCCTCGTCGAGGATCGTCTTTTCGCGGATTGGTTCTTCGGGTGGAACGGGAACGAGCGGGCTCCACGCCTGTCCCGTTGCCATGCGGTAGAGGCGATGGGCGTCTTCGCCGAAACGTTTTCTCAGTCCGCCGGCGGGAAGCCGCGCGAGGTCGCCTACGGTGCGAACGCCGAGTCTCAGGAGGGCGTCCCGCGTGCGAGGCTCAACGTCCAGACGTTCCAGGCGCACACCGCAGCCGGCTTCGCGTTCCTCGTGGCTGCTTTTGAAAACCAGGGTTGCCGGCGTGAGTGTGTTGCGGGATCGAGACGCTGTCTTGGATCGTGCAGATGCCTTGGATGTTGTCGCAAGCCCGGCGCGTGCCGCGGCGTAGGTGCCGAAGCGTGTGAATCCTACTACGGCAGTCGAACGGTATCCGGCTCTGCCGAGATCAGTACATATCGTTTGTGCCCAACCCTCGAGGTCGGGAAAGAGAAGCTCCAACCCGGAGGCGTCGAGCCAGAACACGCCCGGCTCGTCATTCGAGGGCTCTACGTGTGGTGAGAAGCCGCGAAGCCTCTCTCCGAGCTCGGTGACCTCGGCTTCGATCTCTCCCGCGGAGATGATGCCGGCGCGCAGGTTGCGGTCGATCGAGAGGGCGGCCGCGTAGCGCAGTCCCGGCCTTATGCGTGAGCGCCAGGCATGTTCGTTTACCCACAGCAGTACGCCTTGCGGCGTGTCCTTGTCTACCACCGCTGCCGGAAGCCCTCTCCAATCCGGGTGGCTGCCCAGCAGCATTTGCAGGGGGAAGGCGGGGAGGTCAACGCAGGCCAGCCGGTCCACGGTAGGTCTCCGAGTGGGTCCATCCGGGCCGCGGCGCTTGTCCTTGAGAACCGTGAGCCCGC
>PIVZ01001239.1 GCA_003354045.1 bacterium | reverse complement strand
CGCCGCGGTCTTCGCCAACGAAAAGGGAGAAACGCGAGGAGGCGAATATCCGGAATATGCCGTCACCGATGCAGGCAACCCTCGCAAACCGGGTGGAGGGCCGGACCTGGCCATCAAGAATGTGACGGCCCGGGTTGTCCGCGGCGGCCGACTCGGATACCACGTCTCGCCGTACCGCCGGGGCGACACGGACAAGGTCGATGCGATTGTTAGTTGGACGACCAACTGGCCGGGGAGCGGTCTGGTGCGCTACGGCCTGGACACCGGCTACGGTAGCGAAGTCCAAGGGGCCGACGGCATTGGCAACGGCACCAGCCTTGCGCTGCGGGCCGTGCTTCGAGACCTCGAGCCGAACCGCGAGTATCACTTCCAGGTCTTCTCCAGGGGCATCAATGGCCAGAAAAAAGCTGGTGAGGACTTCATTCTCGATACGACCCAGCGGGTTCCCGGCTCCTCCGTCGACATCCGCTTCGACGTGAGCGGCGATGGAGCCCGGCTCCGCATGCTGGTCTACGACGTCAGCGGGCGCCGCGTCGGGGAGCCGGTGGCCGGCCACTACGCCAGGGGCAGACACTCGCTCCGCTGGGAGCCGCGCGGCCTCTCCTCGGGGGTCTATTTCGCCCGTTTCGAGGGCTCGGAGAAGGCGAGCCGGTTCGTCCTCCTGCGTTGAGGGCTCATCGAGCGGGCTCGATCGGCGACATCTCGTTCGGGACTGCTTCTGATTGCGGGAAAGGGGCTTAGCTTCTTTCTGGGAGCTAATTGTGCCTCCGGCATTGACAGCCCGAAT
>PIVZ01001238.1 GCA_003354045.1 bacterium | reverse complement strand
GTCCGCGGCGACCGTCGCTACCTCAAGGCCACCTACCGGACCGATCGCTCCAAGACGTCGCGCAAGCTGAGCTACTACGACTGCATCGAGGCGCCATGCATCGACGAGTGCCCGGTCGACCAGAAGGTGCCGCAGTACATGAACGCGGTGCGGGACGGCGACCTGGCCGGGGCCGTGCGCCTGGCCCGCCAGGACAACCCGATACCGGCCATCCTCGGCAAAGTTTGCGACCACCTCTGCGAGAACACCTGCATTCGCACCCACCTGGACGAGCCGCTGGCCATCCGGCAGATCAAACGATTCGTAGTGGCGCAGGAGTCGTGACCGGCGCTCTTCGACCGAGCGCCGGCTACCGGCGTGCGTGTGGCAGTGATCGGCGCCGGCCCGGCCGGCATCGCCGCTGCCCAGGAACTGGCCTACGCCGGCTTCGGGGTGACAATCCTCGAGCGCCATGCATATCCCGCCGGCATGGTTGGTGGTGCCATCCCGCAGTACCGGATTCCGGGCAAGGACATCTCGCAGGACATGGCGGTGCTGGAGGAACTTGGCGTCGATATCCGCTACGGAGTGCAGGTCGGCGTCGACTGCACGCTTGCTGACTTGCGGGCAGAGGGCTTTGGCGAGATTGTCGTAGCGGTTGGTGCCCAGCGCGCTAAGTGGCTGGGCCTCCCAGGTGAGGATGCCGAGGGTGTGATGGACGCCCTCTACTTCCTCCGCAACGTGCGTGAGGGAAAGCCGCCTGCCGTCGGCGCGCGGGTCGGCGTGATCGGCGCGGGCGACACGGCCA
>PIVZ01000064.1 GCA_003354045.1 bacterium | reverse complement strand
GATTTCCGGGTTGTCGGTGTCGATGTCGGGGAACTCGAACGATGTGGTGTAAGTCTTGTCGAGTCCGGTCAACCGAGCGTCGAGCCTGAGCTCAGCCGATCCGCCTTCGCGGTACCGACCGAACAGGACGAGTTGCTGCCCGTGATAGATCTTGCCGCGGTGGAGGCCCGTCACCTCTGCGGTCTTTACGCCGCGTAGCTTGAACTCGGCGTCGTGAAGCGCGGCGTGGGTCACCTTGCCCTGCGCCAGCATGATCTGTCCGACGATGTCGTCCGCATTGGACACCGCGGAGTAGAATCCGCCACTCGCCTCGGAGATCGTTCTCATCAAAGGCCAGTTGGCGCTGTTGCCCATCAGGAAGCCGAACAGCCGCACGTCGTAGCGGCGCATCAACTGGTGAAACTGCTCAGGATCGATCACGCTGGTGTTGGTGACTCCGTCGGTCACCAGCACGACACTCGTCGCTCGGTCGTCGTCCAGGCCTTTCAGGGTGCGAGCGATGCCCGCGTACAGGTTCGTCGACCCGCCCGATTGCACCTTGGTGACGCGCTCGGCGGCCCGGCGAACGTTCTCGGGCGTCGCCTGTACCCACCCGCGCGTGAGGTCGGTGGCGTCGTCGTTGAACAGAACCACGCGGAAGCGGTCGTTCGGATTGAGCCGGCCAAGTGCGCGGACCACGCCATCGGCCAGTACTGCGAGCTTACCGCTCATGCTACCCGACACGTCCAGCACGAAGGCATAGTCGGCGCCGCCGGTGAGCGGTTGCAGATCGATGCCGGGCGTGACCACGGCCATGAACGTGCCCCAGCCTTGCGGATCGGCGCGATACGGAATGACCTCGACGCGGCCCGGAAGCCCGTCGCTCAGCCGGTAGTAAAGGACGAAATCTCGGTTCAACACCGCACTCGCGCTCTCGACTCGCGCGAAGAACTGTCCGTCTCCACGCCGCTCGATCGTCGCTGTCTGCTCCAACCCGGGAATGCGCAGGTCGGCGACGGGCCAGGCCGACTCGAGTTCAACCTCGATTGAGAACGGCCCGTCCACGCGCTCGTTGGCAGTCCAGAAGCTCGCGGCGTCCTCGTCGGTGCCTCCGTCTTCCAACGGGTAGACGTAGCGACCGACGCCGGTGTCGATCTCGAGCGGCTGGTAATATACGAACCGCATCTCTGCCGCGCTTTCGGGCAGCAGTGGGCTCACTGCGAACTCGAACGTGCGGTACTCGTCCTTGACCGCGATGCCTGCCTCGTTGCCCTGATCGCGCTCTTCGGTGTAGATGCGCTCGGCGAGTTCGCGCTCGACAACTTCGCCGTCGATGCTGTTCTCACCCATCTGCAAGGTCACCTCGGCGAGACTTGCGCTGGCGGGAACAGGAAACGCGTACACAGCTTCGAGAGGATAAGGATTCGGATTGTAGAAGACTTGGCGGACTTCGGTGCGAGCGAAGCCGTTGGTGATTCGCACCGCAACGTTGTGGCCGGCGATTTCCACCGGCTGCTCGGGTGAGCCGATCGGAGTCAGGGTTCCGGCCGCTTGGGCGAGCGCAGGACCGAAGCCTAGCAGTAGGACGGTAAGGATTGCTTTCGTAGTGAGCCGCATGGTGTTCCTCCTTGCACGTGGAATGGACACCCCAAAGCATGGGGCGTGCCATTACGGAGGAATCTTTGGGTCCTCAGTGAAATCAGGCTGTTACGTGTGACACGTTGCGCAGAGCCAGCGCCTCGTAAGGGGGCTCTGTACATTCAATGCTCACACCCGTACGAAGAATGTCAGGCTTTGGCCATACCGAGCGTTCGTTTGGCCGAGCGTCGTCCGGCTCTGGCTACTTCGCCGCGCGGAGCCGCTCGAGCAACTCCGCGTCTATCCGCGCTCTCACAGTGCGACGATCAAGACCGAGTCGGCGCGCGGCCTGCTCATAGCTGCCGGTCTGCGAGTAGACCACGGTGCAGTAGCGGGCCAGCAACTCCTCGGCGGTCAAGCTCCCTGCCTCGATGTCGGCCGTCCAGTCGTTCGTCTCCGCCGCGCTGGCGGCCACCGCCGCCGGCTGGTACTCGCCGCGCACGAGGATGTTGCGCACGCACTGTTCCAGCTCCCGCACGTTGCCCGGCCACGGGTAGTCGTTTCCAAGCCTCTCGTCGATGTAATCGACGACTTCATCGACGAGCTGATCGGCTTCGCGATCGTCGACCATCCGGCGTGCGAGTATGGTCACCAGATTGCGCAGCTCTCCCGGGCTGTCCGCAGTCTGCTCACGTAGTGACGGTGTGCGGATGACGTCCGCGCGCAACCGGTAGTAGAAGTCCGAACGCATGCGGCCTTCCTGCACCTCCAAATCGAGATCTCGATTGGTTGCAGCAACGATCTTTGCTTCGAAGCGACGCTCCTTGGTCTCGCCCAAGCGTTGGAACACGCGTGTTTCGAGGACGCGAAGAAGCTTCACCTGCAACGTGGTGTTGAGCTCGCCGATCTCGTCCAGGAAGACGGTTCCGCCCGCACCGCAGCTTTCCAGCCACCCTGCGCGATCTTGGACTGCGCCGGTGAACGAGCCGCGGCGATGTCCGAACAGCTCCGACTCGATGAGACTCGGAGACAACGCAGCGAGGTTGACCGCGTGGAAGTCCTTCGTGCAGTCGAGTTCGAAGGATCGTTTGGTCTCGTCGAAGGGAATGAATCGTGACAGTCCGATGGCGCGCGCGACCAACTCCTTGCCGGTGCCCGTCTCCCCGACGACGAGTGTCGGGATACGTCCGATCACGTCGCGCAGCGCCCGGCGGTAGCGGCGCGCGTCGTGCGTGAAGATCGACTCCCACACGCGCGCGCGGAGCCAGGCCGCCGCGGGCGACGCACCGTAGATCCGGCGAAAAATGTAGTGGAACGCACGCCGTATCTGATAGGCGATGGCAAACATGTCGGCGGCATCGGAGGGTGCCTCCAACTCGAGCCCCTTGCGTCCTTCGAGATCGAAGAAGTACTCGACGTCCGCTTTGAACTCGTTATAGCTACGCACGGGCACCGTCGTCGATTCTCCGTTCTCGCCGGCTTCGACCAGGCTGAACAGTAGATCGTCCCAGCGCTGATAGAGCGTGTGGAAGACCACGGCTTGGTAAAGCGCGCACTCCTCCGGGCTGGCCTTCGCCTTGCGCAGAAGGTGGCCGCGAAGGTCAGCGGCCAGCTTCTCCACGAGCTCTTGCAGCTGTGGTAAATTCGGATTGATGCCGTCGAGAGCCGCCTCGACGTGCCAGACCGCGGCCGTCTCTATGAAAGCTTCGCCAAGCGCCAATTGCTCGGCGTCAACCCGTTGCGGGAGGAAGGGGTTCCCATGCACCAACTGGCCGATCGCGCGCGCGACCTCGCGCTCGTTGTCCGAAAAAAGAGCCATCGGTTGTGCATGAAAGGTACGCGCCCGTACATCCAATGTCCAGGGGGCGGTTGCGGAAGCTCGTGGCCGAGGACGGACAAGCGGGCGGACGGAGCTACTGCGCCGGGGGATGGCGCTCTTCGAGCTTACCGGTCAGGCCGCTGCTGGTGTGGACCTTGCCGGCGGCATCGACCAGCACGGCCTCCACGCCTTCGGTCTGCTCGGCAAGCGCGAGGGCGCGTTCGCGTCCGAGGATCATCAGAGCGGTCGAGAGTGCATCGGCTAGTGTCGCGTCGGCGCTGACGACGGTGGCACTGCGCAGGGTGTCGGCAGGAGCGGCCGGGCGGCCCGTTCTCGGGTCGAGGATGTGATGGTAGCGCACGCCATCGATGAAGAAGTAACGTTCGTAGTCGCCGCTGGTGGAGGTCGAGGTGTCGCTGAGCTCGAGGTGGGCAAAGTAATCGTCGCGGGCACCGCGTGGGTCGCGGACACCGACCCTCCACGAGCGTCCGTCGCGCAGCCCGCCGAGCATGGTCTGCCCGCCTGCCGAGATGAGGAAGCTGGTCACGCCACGCTCGCGAAGCGCCTTGGCCGAAAGGTCGAGCGCGTGGCCCTTGGCGATACCGCCGAGCCCGAGCACCATTTTTTCATCCGGCAAGTAAACGGTGCCCGCCTGGTCATCTATCTGTACGCGCCGGTAGTCGATGTGGGCGACGCCGGCGGCTATCTCGTCATCGCCCGGAGGTCGAGGCTGCTCGGCCGTGAAGTCCCAGATCCCCCATAACGCTGCCCAGGTAATGTCGAAGGCACCGCCGGTGAGGTCGCCGACCGCCTTCGCACGGGAGATCAGCGCACGCAGGTCTGCCGGCACCGCGACCGGCTTCCTGCCCGCCGCCCGGTTTACGGCTGAAAGCGGCGAGGTCTCCTTCCATTCGCTCATGCGAGCATCGACTTCGCGGAAGACATCGAACACCACGCGCGCCGCCGCCTCGCCGTGCTCGGCCGGTACGAGCACGGTAATCGGCGCCGCCATGATTTCTTCAGTGAAAGAGAGGTAGGTCGGAGTTCGCGTCGCGCTGGTCGCGGACAAGAGCAGCGCCGCGGCAATCGCCGCCAGCAACGCAATCGCCCACAGTATCGCTCGCCGGCTCATCGAAGGGGGCCAAGCTTTACATATGGTAACACCAAGGTCTCGACAACCGGCCGATCGAAGGCTCGCGTAGCAAAGCGGGTGGCACGGGCCTGAAGTACCGGGAGAGGCTCGGGAGTGCTCTGAGCTACCGTTACCGCAAGGTAGCATGGAGACCCGCCCGCATTCTGGTACAGGTTGAGGTTGTCTCACAATGACGGGATCCCATTCGTAACGAGGCCTTTCGCGGGCCCGCCTGTCGATAAATCACCCAGATCGCGTCAGCTCACCCTAACTGATCTGTCGGACATGGACCCGGATCTGGTTGACGAAAGCTACGTTTTGCGTTACTTTACCAGAGTGATTCCGGGAGCGCCCCGTGGACATTAGCACCTACATTGACGACTTGGCAGCGAGGGGGCGGTATCACTTCACGACAGCGGAAGCCGTTGCCGCGTTGCACTCGTCGCCCATCGCAGTTCGCGCGGCGATCCGCCGGCTGCGGGAGAAAGGCCGCGTGGCGATGCCATTTCGCGGCTTCCACCTGATCGTCCCGCCCGAGTATCGGACGCTCGGATGCCTGCCCGCGGACCAGTTCGTCCCGCAACTCATGGGGCATCTCGGGCTGCCCTACTACGCCGGCCTGCTCTCCGCGGCGAGCCTGCATGGTGCGGCCCACCAGGCACCCATGGTCTTCCAGACGATCGTGGCCGACAACCGATCTGAGATCCGCTGCGGCCGAGTGCGTGTCCTGTTCGTGGCACGCCGCAACGTCACCGAGATTCCCACCGTACAGAAGAACACCTTGCGTGGTGTCCTGCGCGTCTCGACGCCCGAGGCGACCGCGTTCGACCTCGTCGGGTATCCGGGCCACGCGGGTGGCCTGTCCAACGTGGCGACGATCCTCTCCGAGCTTGCAGAAACCCTGGATGCCGAAAAGCTTCTCGCCGAGATAGAGCGTTCGCCGCTCCCCTGGACCCAACGCCTCGGCTACCTACTCGAACGTGTTGGAGTCGCAAAGCTCGCGGCTCCGTTAGCTGAGCATGTCGCGCTCCATGCCAAGGAGTACGTGCCGCTTCGGCCGAGGAAGTCCGTCACGAGCGCCCCGCGCGACTCCCGTTGGCGCCTTTTCGTGAACGAAGAGGTGGAGCCTGACCTGTGATCCCCTTCGACTACATCACCGAGTGGCGCGTGGAGGCGCCGTGGACGAGCGAAGCGCAGGTCGAGCAGGATCTTATTCTTTCCCGCGCCGTCGTTAGCATCTTTGCCGAGCCGGACGTCGCACGCCTGCTCGCCTTCCGAGGCGGAACAGCTCTGCACAAGCTCCACCTTCGCCCGGCCGCACGCTACTCGGAAGACATCGACCTCGTGCAAGTCACGGCGGGGCCGATCGGCGGTGTCCTGGACGCGATCCGGCGAGCGCTCGACCCTTGGCTGGGCCTTCCAAGACGTACCACCAAGAAAGGCCGAGAGAGGACGGATCTGCCGAGTGATTGTCAGGAGCTCTCGGCCGGGGGCTGAGCCCAGGGGTCGTTGCGCTCGATCTCGCAAAGCTTGTCGCTACAGCAACCGCCGCAATTGTGCGCCTCGCCGATCTCCGGATCGACGCGGGCTATCCAGCCCTGCAAAAGTACCCAGCCGCCGCATAGCAGACCGAGACCGAGGATGGGGTAAAGATGCTCCATATTGCTCAGGCTGCGGCGAACAAGCCGGCAAAGCCCATGAAGGCCAAGGAGAGCAGGCCTGCCATGATCATGTTGAGGGCGGTCCCCTTCATGACAGCCGGAATCGAGGAAAGTTCCGATTCCTCGCGTAGTCCGGCCATCAGGACCAGCGCCAGAGTGAAACCGCCGCCGGCGCCGAGCGCGAAGACCAGCCCCTGCACGAGGCCATAGTTCTTGCTCGTCTGCGTGAGTGCCAGGAACAGGATGGCGCAATTGGTCGTGATGAGCGGCAGGAAGATACCAAGCGCCCGGAACAAGGCCGGGCTGGTCTTCTTGATGACCATTTCGACGAATTGCACGGTCGAGGCAATGACGATGATGAAGCAGATGAGCCGCAGATAGGGCGCATGGACCAGCACGAAGGCGTTGAGGAAAGTCGTACACAGGCTGGTTATGACCATCACGAAGATGGTGGCCAGGCCCAGGCGAAACGCCGTGACCAGCCGGCTCGACACCCCGAAGAAGGGGCACAGGCCGAGGAAGTAGTAGAGCGTGAAGTTGTTCACCAGCATCGCACTGATGAAGATCCACAGGAGGTTGTCGTTCATCGACTTCCCTCCTCGTGCGCGACTGCCGGCCGCATGGCCCTTCGCTGCTCCAACCAGTTGAAGAACAGCAGGATGACACCGAGCATGATGAAGCCGCCCGGCGGCAAGATCATGATCACCCACGGCTCGTAGTTCGGACCGAACAGCGAGAAGCCGAACAGAGAGCCGGAGCCGAGAATCTCGCGCGTGGCACCCAGGCACAGCAACGCGAAGGCGAAACCGACCGCCATGCCGACGGCGTCGGCCACTGCCATACGAACGGTGTTACGGCTGGCAAAGGCCTCCTGGCGGCCGAGGATCAGGCAGTTCACGACGATCAAAGCGATGAAGGCGCCGAGCGCCTTGTGTATCTCGGGTACCGCCGCCTTCAGTATGAAGTCGGCCACGGTGACGAAGGTGGCAATGATGACGATGTAGGTGCTGATGCGTACCTGTTTGGGGATATAGGCGCGCAGCAACGAGACCAGGAAGCTGGAGCCGATCAGCACGAAGGCGGTTGCCAGGCCCATCGCGATGGCGTTTACGGCGCTGTTGGTCACCGCCAGCATCGGGCACATGCCGAGAACCATCACGAAGACGGGGTTCTCCTTCCAGATGCCCTTTACGAACTCCTCGTAGGCCTGTCCTGCATCGGCGGGCTTGGCCATCGCTCAGCCTTCCTCCCTACCGCGCTTGCCACCCGGACGGTGGCTTGCGCTCTTGTCTTCCTCGACGTCTTCCTCGACGGCGGGCGGTGCCACGTAAGCCGGCTCCTGGCCGGGCTCGGGCAGTTCGGGCAGCCAGCGGCCGTTGCCGCCGTTGATGATCTTCACGACCGCCTTCGAGGAAATGGTGGCACCCGTTATCGCGTCCACCTGGTTTTCGGCCTTGCGTCCACCCTTTACGACGACGATCTCGGGCTCGACGGCCAGGTCTGCGAAGTTGGCCACGAAGTCAGCGTCCTTGTAGATCTTGTCGCCCAGCCCGGGCGTCTCGCGGCTCTCGAGGATCTCCATGCCGATGACCAGACGGCGCGCCGGGTCGAACCCGTAGAGCACCTGTATGTTGTCTTGAAAGCCGGGGCCGTTGTTCTCGATGGCGTAGCCCTTGAAGTCGCCACCCTCACCGTAAGCGCCATAGATGACCGGATCGGTGGTTTGCTCGTCTTCGGCCACCACCACCAGCCGGCTCTCGCGCAGCACCATCTTCTGCATGGTGGCCGAGCCCGGCACTACCTTGTAGACCGCCCTGCGCAGAGCCTCGGCCATGTTGCGATCGATGATCGGCTTGGTGATCTGGTAGACTCCCGCGATCGCCAGACCGGAGATCAGCCCGGCAATGCCGAGCGTGGCCACCAGCCGCAAGCCGCTCGGCTCTTGGGTCTGCCCACCGAGGGCACCGGGATCGACGTCGCTCATGCGCTCGCCTCCCCCTTCTCGGTACGCCCGAAGGCGCGTGGCTGCGTCACGCGCTCGATCAGCGGTGTAGCCGCGTTCATCAGAAGGATGGCATACATGACGCCTTCCGGCAGGCCGCCCCACAGGCGTATCATCACCACCAGCAAGCCTATGCCGATGCCGAACAGCCAAGCGCCGCGCGGGACCAGTGGCGAGGTGACCGGATCGGTCGCCATGTAGACGGTACCGAATAGCAGACCGCCCGAGAGCAGCATGAACGGCGGCGTCGGGTAGCTGTTGTCGATCAGCCACATGATCCCGGAAAAGACGGCGACCGTGGTCAGGATCGACACCGGGATACGCCAGTCGAAGGTGCGCCTGACGGCCAGCACGATGCCGCACAGAATGATCACGATACCGCAGGTCTCACCCAAGGAGCCGGCAGTGTTGCCGATCAATAGCTCGCCGATCGACGTGAACTTACTTTCGAACTTCATCAGTCCGAGTGGCGTAGCAGTGGTGACGGCATCGACCGAAGACTGCATCAGAGGCAGGGCGAAGTTACTCGCGCGCACGTGGAAGAAGTCCGCGGGCCCGCTCTGTTGCGACCAGGTGGTTATTGCGGTCGGAAAGGCCGCCTGCAGGAAGGCGCGCCCGATAAGGGCCGGATTGAAGAGGTTCTGTCCGAGGCCGCCGAAGACGAGCTTGCCGAGGCCGATGCCTGCGGCGCCACCGAGAAAGGCCATCCACAGGGCGATCCCCGGCGGTAGGCAAAGACCGAGCAGAATCCCGGTGAGTATGCAGCTGCCGTCAAGCAGAGACTTGCCGCGTGTGCCGCCCGGGCCCATTGCCCACTCGGCGGCCGTGGCGCCAGCAGTGGCGGCAACGATCACCAGCAAGGCGCTTATGCCGAAGTACCACATGGCGGCCAGGATCACCGGCACCAGGGCCAGAATGACCTCGGTCATCAGACCGGGAGTGGTGATGCCGCGCCTCAGGAAAGGAGCCGACTGGATGAGTAACTGAGGGTCGCGCTGGCTCACTTGGCTTTGCTTTTTATCTCCCGGATGGCCGCCTTGGAGGCCCGAATGAGATGTACGATGGGAACGCCCGAGGGACAGGTATAGGTGCAGGCGCCGCACTCCATGCAGTCGTTGACGAAGCTCTTCTCGAGTTCTTCCCACCAGCCGGCGCGCGCCAGACGAGCCAGACGGGAAGGGTTGAGCACATTGCTGCACGCCTCCAGGCACTGGCCGCAGCGCACGCATGCATACTCGGTGGGATGGTTGACGCCCTCTTCGGTGAAGGCCAGCAGACCGCTGGTGCCCTTCAATACCGGCACGTCGAGAGAGCCGAGCGGCTGACCCATCATCGGCCCGCCCATCACGACCTGCCTGGTGTCGCGGTTGATGCCGCAGTGGCGCAGCACCTCGCGCACCGGCGTACCGAGCGGAACGATCAGATTGGCCGGACGGTCCACGCCGGGACCCGAAACCGTAAGCGCGCGCTCGATCAACGGCTGCCCGCGCTCGAAGTAGTCAGAGAGCGCCGCCATCGAGCCAACGTTGTTGACGATCATGTTGAGATCGAGCGGGAGCTTGCCGGCGGGTACCTCCTCGTCGAAGAGCGCCTTGATGAGCATCTTCTCCGCGCCCTGCGGGTACTTCACCGCAAGCGGCGCCACCGAGATGTTGGTCTTGCCGGCAACCGCCCGGCTCATGGCCTCGATGGCATCGGGCTTGTTCAGCTCCACACCGATAGTAGCCGAATCTGCGCCCAGCATTGTGGCGACCATCTCGACGCCGTTGGCTACATCGTCGGGCCTTTCCAGCATGATGCGGTGGTCGCAGGTCAGATACGGCTCGCACTCACAGCCGTTGATGACGAAGCGCTGGCAGCGCTTGCCCTCGGGCAGCTTGTACTTCACGTGGGTGGGGAAAGCGGCGCCGCCCATTCCCACCAGCCCCGCGCGCTGAACGTGGCCGACGAACTCCTCGATGGAAAGCGAGCGCCAATCGATCGCCTTGGCCTCGGCAAGGCGCTGGGTCGAGAAGGCATCGGCGTCGATCTCTATGCAGGTGACGATCTGCCCGTTGGGATGGCGGCCGGGCCCGATCGAGGCCACTTGCCCGGTGACGGGGCTGTGTAGGTATGTGGAGAGGAAGCCGCCCGGCTCGGCTATCACCTGGCCGCGGGTAACCGTCTCGCCCGGACTCACGACCGCCTTGCACGGCGCACCGAGATGCTGAGCGAGCGGCAACGAGTAGCGATCGACGAACGGCATGCGCTCGATCGCGAGATCCTCGGTCGCCTCCTTGTGCTCGCTCGGATGAACGCCGTGGTTGAAGGTATTGGATGTCGTGGCCGAGCTCATGAAGTCTCCGCGTCGCTCTTGCCGTTACCGGCCGAGTAGCCGGCAAGCGCCATCAATCCGTCGGTCACCCGCCGGGTCGCCTCGACGTCGAAGCCGGCCTCGAGCTCGGCAATCTTGGCCTGGTGCTCCTGCTCGAGCCTGGCGATCTCGGCTCCGTGGGCCGCGGCCAGCTCTTGCTCGACATCGGCACGCACCTGCTCGGTGAAAGGCGTGACAACTCCGGCCAGCTCCTGAAGGGTCTGCCACAGGCGCAGGCGCTCGTCGGCGTCCGCGATCAGCACTTCACCGACACGCAGGCGAGCTTTCTCCTCGCCACCCGTGACCTCCACATAGGGTGTCTTGCCATCGCGTTCCGCGGCCACAAGCCCGAGGTAATCCGCGATCGCGGTGGGCGACGGTTCGTTCGCATCTAGCGGTGCAAGGTGAGCAGCGAAACGTCCCTCACTGGCCGCCCAGTCAATCGGCGTAAGCTTTGCCCCTTCTTCCTCGCCGAGGGCGTCCTTCACCTGCGGATTCGCGGACAGGTCCAAGCACGATCCAAACACTCCGGGGGAGGTAGGATCGAAGATCAGCAGCGGGAAGGCGCGCGAATCTACCGCCAGGCGCGCCTGGGCATGGAGATTCTCGACCGCAAACCCGTGGCGCTGCGGGCTCGGCGCATGAATGTGCACGAGCGCGGGACCATCGAAAGCCAAGGCACGGCTCACGGCATCGACGAAGTGATCGCCGTCGGCGATCGAAGTCTGTGCAACGAACGCCTTGCGGCCGAGCAGGGCAAGCAGGGCGAGATCGTTGCGCTCGCCGGTGGCGAAGCTGCCAAGGGCGTCCACGCTGAGTCCCGCATCCGCGTTCCCGCCGATCTCGCCGAGCACGATCGCCTTTATGGGTAGTCCGGAATCAAGCAGCCGCGCGAGTTGCGAGAGGCCGCGGCTGCCGAGCGAAACGCCGTCGCCGACGACGAGCACCGGCGGGCACAGCATGCGTTCTTCCTCGCTCAGATCGGAGTAGCGTAACCGCGCCAGCCCCGAAGCCTCGTGAGCCGCCTCGGCAGGCCGCTCCAGCTCCATGGTCGCCCAGCGCATCAATCGCAGGCCGGCAAGGCTTTGCTCGAGTTGCCCTTCGAGCAAACCGCACGCGAACTGACCGGTCTCTCCGCTGGCGTCCACGGCAGCCGGTGCCTGGAAAGGATTGTACGGGAAGACGGCCGACCACGAGGCCACCGCGCCCGGCGCAATCGCCAGGCCGGCGCGCGCGCGACCGAGTCCGTCGGGTCCCTTGGAGAGATGCCAGTGGAGGTTGCCGAGCCCGCGCGCCACGTCCACCAGGCGGCCGAGTCGCGCGCCGTCCACGCGCCCACCGCTTACCGCCGCATCGACCTTGTCGGATAACGTACCGAGATCGACGTCGGTGCGGCCGAGAAGGTCTAGACCGTCGGCCAGTGCATCGAGATCGTCGCCGGGCAGAGCATCGGCGAGGACCTCTCGCACGCGCTCGGAAAGCTTCTGCTGTATGGATTCGATCTGCCCGAGGTGCTCCTGCAAACGCGGCTGCAAGTGATACTCGGCCGCCGCAAGAACCTGCCTCAGGGCCGCCTTGGCCCCCGAGCCGGCCTCGGCTCCGTCGCCGCCGGCCATCGCCAGCAGGCAGTGCCGCGAGAGCATCATCGCGGCGAGCGGCCCGACCTCGGGATGCTTTCGCGCACGCTCGATGGTCGCGCCGGAAGTGTCGGGAAGCTGCTGCCACAGATCCCAGAGCTGGCGGGCGGCCGCCACCCTATCGGCATTCTGCTCGACCGCCATCAAACCGTGGCCCGCGCCGGCGGCCAGAATGAGCTCGGGGCACTTGCAGGCATCGGGATTGACGACCAGCGAGAACAACTCGCCGGAATCCGCCGACTCGCGCTCGGCGTCGTCGAAGAAAACAGCAGTGCGCGCGACCGGCAGCGCGCCGATCTCGCCCATGACTGCGCGGAAAGCCTCTTCGAGAGATGCCTTACGGTCGGCATCGTCAATCTTGGCAAGTACGCCCTCGAAGGCCTGGCCGAGAAGCCCGGCGGCAACAGTCGGCGCCCCCTCTTCCTTGACGATCTTGTTGGCACGCCTGGCAAGGTTGCTAACCACGGCGCGCAAGCTGCTGACCGGCTTGCCCTTGGCCGAGGCCAATCCTATGCCGGCATCGATCAGAGCCTTGGCCGAAATCACCAGCGGCGCTACCGAACCGTCCGGGCAGCTTGTCCACAGGCTTCCGTTACCGTCAGCGCTGGCGGGATCGAAGATCGGCAGCACAGAGCGCCCGCCGCTGACGTTGCGGAAGGTGGAAGAGAGCGGCGGGATGGCGCCGCTTGCAAGATAGGGATCGACGGAGAGCTCGGCGGTATCTCCGCTACCGTAGAGCACGCCGACCTGGTTCCAGAAACGCGGCAGGCACTCGAGGGTATCTTCGGAGCGGCCGAGGTGGCGCAGGGCAAGAGGCGTTGGGGCCTCGGCCCCTGCGGCGCCTTCTTCGGCGGAATCGGCCGGCAGTTCCAGGGGCTCGACCGACGCAAAGGCCTGCATGAAAGCGTCGAGACGAAGCTCACGCTGCTCTTCATCGAGATCGACAAGGACGGCGTCACGAGCGGAGCGAATTTTTCCTTCCGCGAGATCGCCGTGGCCTGCACGCTCGAGAAAGACCGACAGCAAAGCGCCTAGCTGCGCCTCGGTAGCCTGCCAGGACGCACCGTTCGCATCGCCTTCTTCGGCGCCGATCGTCAGTGTGCGCAGCTCGGTCTTGCGCTCACGCAAACCGTCGCGCACCTTCTTCGGAAGCTCAGACCATAGCTCGACGCCTGTCTTGACGCCGGCAAGCAGCAACACACCGCCGGGTTTCAAACGCCCGGCCGGGTCAACCAGAGGATGAGCAACGGCATCGGTCACCATGGCAACGTCCACGCGAACGTCGTCGCCTGGATCTCGAAGTGGCTCGGCCGAATGGATGAGGTACTCGCTACAGGGCTCTTCGAAGCGTTGCCAGGTAAGCGCAGGTCGGCTTCGCATGTGGCCACCGACGGCCTCATGGATCAGCCTGGCTGCCTCGCCGACGAGAGCACCAAAGACGGCTGCTGCCTCTCGTGCCACCGACGCTGCAGCCAGCCAGGCAGC
>PIVZ01001237.1 GCA_003354045.1 bacterium | reverse complement strand
GTTCGGTACGCACTCGCCGAGCAGCAGACGGTAGGCCTGTCCCGGGCCGGGCTGCCCTACCGCCGTTCCCGTGCCCTCGCCGAACAGATGACGCAGGATGTAGTCGGTGTTGTCGTGCAGCGCGGCGCGGTTCCAGCGATACGGACGTCCCGAGATGAAGACGAAGTCACCGCCGTCACCCGGGTTGCTGCGCCAGGCACCGGTGCCGGCATCCGGATTGAGGCTCAGATCCTCGAACAGGAGCGTCGTCTCCGGGCCGAGCTGGTCCCGATCGAAGGTCGCGCAACGGCTCATGGTGGTGATGCGCGGCATGTCGATCAGACCGGAGAGCCTCGCAGTCTGCGTGTTCAGGTTGACCATGGCGTTGGTCCAATCGATGCCGAGATACTCGCGCAACGGATCGATGAAGAAGTTCTGCCCGTGCCGGGTCATGAGCAGCAGGTTGCCGCCGGCGTTCACGTAGGAGATGTTGGGCGAGTTGAACCAGTGCGCCAGGTCGCCGCCGTAGTCGTTGCCGACCCAGACGACCGACGAGTACTGCCCCATGATCGCCGGATCGACCGGACCGTGACCGAGCGGCGCGGGGAGGTTCGCCGGATAGCCGCCGCCCGGCGCATCGAAGACGTCCCAGAAGGCGATCGTGTGCTCGCCCGAGAACGCGGACTCCACGTAGGCCTGGGTGATCTCGGCGCCGTAGGTGCCCCAGTCGACACCGTTCACCACCAGGATGCCCTGGTCGAAGGTCGGATTCTCGAGCGGCACGACCAGCTGCCGGAGAATACAGTTCT
>PIVZ01001236.1 GCA_003354045.1 bacterium | reverse complement strand
CGACGACGTGGATCGTGCCGCCGGTGGTGTAGCCCTCGAGCTGGGAGAAATTGGCCAGTTCGGCGACGATACCCTGCCCGGCGACAGCTGCGTCGCCGTGGATGAGGACGGGGATGACGCGCCGGCGGTGCTCGTCGCCGTGGAGGCGTTGCTTGGCGCGGCACCGGCCTTCGACCACGGCCCCGACCGCTTCGAGGTGGCTCGGGTTGCTGGCCAGGGCGAGACGGATCATCTTGCCGCTGCCGAACTGGCGGGTGCCAGAGTAGCCACGGTGGTACTTCACGTCGCCGCCGGCGTCAACAAAGTCGGCGTCCCAGTTGTCTTCAAACTCGGTGAAGATCTGGGCGTAGGTCTTCCCGATGATGTTGTTGAGGACATTGAGCCGCCCGCGGTGGGCCATGCCAAGAACGATCTCTTCAACACCGAGATTTGCAGCGCCCTCGATGAGGCGGTCGAGCAGTGGGATGAGCGACTCCGATCCTTCGAGGCTGAATCGCTTATCGCCGGGGTAGCGCTTGCCGAGAAACTTCTCGAACTGCTCGGCCAGGAGGAGCTGTCGGGTGATGTGGACCTGCTCGCCGCGGGAGAGCTCGATGCGACCCGTGCCCCGCTCGAAGCGGTCGAGCCACCACATGCGCTCTTCTATCGATTCGATGTGCATGAACTCGATAGCCGCCGAACCGCAGTAGGTGATCTCGAGGAACTCAATGAGGGCGGCAACTGTGGAGCCGGGCCTAAGCCCCCTGACCGACTGCACGGCTGCCTGGAGGGTCAGGTCTTCGGGGCTG
>PIVZ01001235.1 GCA_003354045.1 bacterium | reverse complement strand
AAGCAAAGGCCGAGAACAGGGCCCGTATCCTGGAGAAGGCGGCCGAACTCTTCATCGAGCAGGGGTTCGAGGAGACCACCACCCGGGACATCGCCCTCGCGGCGGGCCTCGCCGCCGGCACCTTGTTCAACTATTTCCCGAGCAAAGAGACCCTGGCGATGTCCATCGTCAAAGAGGCCCTGCAAGTGGCCGGCGAGGACCACCGACGCCGCCGCAACGGTGAGGAAAGCCTGAGCGAGGATCTCTTTCTGTTCATCTCTTCGGGCCTGCGGCGTATGCGTCCATCCCGGCCTTTCTTGGGCCCGGTCCTGGAGCGGTCCCTGAGCCCGTTCCCACGCAGGACCGTCTGTCCGGAGGGAGAAGCCGCGCGAACGCAGCATCTGGCCGCCGTCCGCGAGATCATGCGCGAGCACGGCTTCGAGACACCTCCGGACCACGTGACCATCACCATGTACTGGTCCTTGTATCTCGGCGTTCTTGCCTGCTGGACGAGTGACACAACGCCCAAGCAGGCCAAGACGCGAACGTTGATCGACTATTCGCTAGGCCTGTTCGTGCAGATGATCTCCGGGCCGTCGGTTGAAGAAGGAGACCCCCATGGCGCGTAACGACGAAGTCTCACGGAGGGCCACCGAGAAGCGGGAGTTGCGGGAGCTACTGCCTGACGAAGGTCACACCGACCCTGAACAAGAGTCCCTGGCAGAGCTACTGGGGCGAGTGTCGGACAAGCGGATGCCGGTCAGTTCGCCCGGATTGAGCAGCTCATCGCCGCGCGCGCGGCAGGGAAGT
>PIVZ01001234.1 GCA_003354045.1 bacterium | reverse complement strand
AGCGGCGTCAGGTCGCCGCTCGCGCCGACCGATCCCTCTTCGGGGATGCAAGGAAGAATGCGAAGAGTGAGCAGATCGCAAAGTCGTTGCAAGACCTCGATTCGCACACCGGAGTAGCCCCTGCCGAGCGTCACGAGGCGCGCCGCAACGATGGCCGCGGCCTCGGTTTCGTCGAAAAGACGGCCAGTCCCGCAGCCGTGGAAACGGAAGAGGTTGTGCGGCATGTCCGCACGCAGATCGGCAGGAATGAGATTGTGGACCGAAGCGCCGACTCCTGTCGAAACGCCGTAGACGGACTCCGTACCGGCCACCGCCGCCTCGAGTACCCTCCGGCCCGCCTCGAACCGAGCGCGCCGCTCGCCATCCTCGGTGAGGAGCGGCAGCGCGTCACCACGAGCCAAGGCCGTGAGCTGAGCAATGCCGACGTCGCCTTCTCCGATCACGACCTCGCACAGCCGCTCAGAGACCGCGCTTCTGGATTCGGGAACGTCCATGACCGCTCGCGAGAGTAGGCCAAGCCTACCTCAGAATCGAGCGGCTACGCTGCCAGGGTCTTTTCTTTCGGGCCGGCTTGGTGTACCTCCGAGCAGAGGAGTTACCTACTCATGCATCGAAGAATTCGTGTTTTTCTCTCCATGGCGATGATCGCGACCTTCGCCGCGGCGTGCTCGTCGAGTTCGTCGCAGCCGGTGCCTCGGGAATCCGGGGCAACCACCACCGCTGCCGACGCGGCAAAGGCCAATCCGGCGCCAGAGACGAAGGCCATGCCCGGAGCTGCAGCTCCTGCGA
>PIVZ01001233.1 GCA_003354045.1 bacterium | reverse complement strand
CTGCCGCCGCGACGAGGACGGCTATTACTGGATCACCGGGCGCGTCGACGACGTCATCAACGTCAGTGGCCACCGTATGGGCACGGCGGAAGTCGAGAGCGCGCTGGTGGCACACGACGCCGTGGCCGAGGCGGCGGTGGTCGGCTTCCCGCACGAGATCAAGGGGCAGGGCATCTTTGCCTACGTCATCCTGAATCCCGAGTACGAGGGTGCCGGAAAGGGTGTCGAGCTGGTCGGTGCGCTGAAGGAGCAGGTCCGTCACATGATCGGACCGGTGGCGACCCCGGACGCGCTCCTCGTCACACCCGGCCTGCCGAAGACTCGGAGCGGCAAGATCATGCGCCGCATCCTGCGCAAGATCGCCACCGGCGAGTACGATGGCCTGGGTGACGTGTCGACGCTGGCGGAGCCGCTGGTGGTGGATGCGCTGATCGCGGCCCACCGGAAGCTGGGGGAGGACGCCTAGGCAAGTAGCGTCGTGCCCACGTCGTACGAACGAGTTTCAATTCCAGGAGGCTGTCATGAAATCACCCGTACTGCTCACGATCTGGCTCTGCTGCATTCTCGCCGCCGCCGCCACGGCCACGACGTACGTCATCCTTCCCGACGGCACGGGCGATTTCCCCACCATCCAGGCCGCAATCGATGGCGCCGTGAACGGCGACGTGATCGAGCTGGTCGATGGGACCTACGTCGGACTCTTCAACCGGCGGATGGAGTATGGCGGCAAATCGATCACGATTCGCTCGCAGAGCGGCAATCCGGAAGCCTGCATCATCGATTGCGAGGG
>PIVZ01001232.1 GCA_003354045.1 bacterium | reverse complement strand
GATCGACTCGTCGGCCTTGCCGTCGAATCCGTCCGCCAGCTTGGCGAGGATGTCGCGTTCGGTGAGGATGCCGAGGATCTTGTCGCCTTCCACGACGATCGCGCAGCGGTGGGCCTTGTCGGTCCACTTGGCGACCGCTTGCCGCACGGTGCACTCGGGGGGCACCTCGACGTAGCCACGGTTGAGCAAGTCACCGAGCGGACGGCTGAGCAAGTCTCGTTCGATATCCGTCCGCTCCTCGGGATCGTTGAGGTTGGCCAGGTCCGTCTGGCAGCGGGCACACTGGTCTGTGCCTTCGATATTGTCATGCGAGCAGAATGGGCATTCCATAATCCGTCATCCGTGCAAGGAACCGGCGGTGGCCAAGTGCTCACAGGCCGGTCGTGCCAGTCAGTGCCCGCGTCGCGGGGCTACTTGACTTCCCAGGTCTCGCCCTCTTCGAACAGGGACTTTAGCGTTCCGGTGCCCTGCTTTTCGCGGGCCGAGTTGATCTGGTCCATCATCATGTCTTCGTAGGTCGGCCTCTCGACGCAGCGGAGGACGCCCATGGGCTCGGGGAACTCCGGATGCCGCATGCGGCTAAGCAGGTAGGCCAGGCTGGGCTCGGCCTGCTTTTCGTTGTGGAACAGCAGGTCGTCCTCTGTCACTCCGTCGCCGAGTTCGACGATCTCCGGGTCCATGCCGTTGAGCCGGATCCCTTTCTTCTTGTCCTTGCCGAAGACCATCGGACGGTTGTGCTCGAGGTAGAGCGTTTGGTCGTCCTTGGTTTCCTTGCCGCTGGCGTACTCGA
>PIVZ01001231.1 GCA_003354045.1 bacterium | reverse complement strand
AGATCAAGTCGACCTCCGCCTTCGGCATGGCCGTCATCTACGTCTACTTCGAGGAGGACGTCGACATCTACTTCGCGCGCCAGATCGTCGCGGAGCGACTTGCGGGTGCAATGGCCGAGCTGCCCGATCTGCACGATCCACCGGTCCTGGGACCGATCTCATCCGGTCTGGGCGAGGTGTTCATGTACTACCTCACCCTGGACTCGTCCACCGATCGGGAGGGCAAGGAACCACTCACCTACCTGCGCGAGGTAAACGACTGGCTGGTGAAGCGACAGCTCATGACCGTCCCCGGCGTCACCGACGTCCTGTCGATGGGCGGCCACGTTCTGCAGTACCAGATCGAGGTCAACCCGTTCGCCCTGCAGAAGTACGATCTGACAATGCTCGATCTTGCCGACGCGGTCGAGGCGAACAACCGGAACGTGGGCGGGCAATTCATCGTCCTCGGTGCCGAGGAGTACCTGGTGCGCGGCATCGGCCTGGTGGAACAGCTCGACGAGATCCGCGACATCCAGCTCAAGGTGGAAGAGGGCGTGCCGATCCGCGTGCGCGATGTCGCCGAGGTGGCGTATGGCAACGAGATCCGTCGCGGCGTGGTGTCGCTGAACGGTGAACAGGAGGTCGTGGCAGGGATCGTCATGAAGCTATATGGCGAGAATACCTCTAGCGTCATCGAGCGCCTGGAGACGAAGTTCGCCGAGGTGCAGGCCGGCCTGCCGACCGGTGTCCAGATCGTTCCCTACTACAACCAGGCGCGTCTCGTCGCCAGTGCGACGCGGACGATGAT
>PIVZ01001230.1 GCA_003354045.1 bacterium | reverse complement strand
CCTCGATCTGTGCGCGGCGGTCGAGATCCAGATCGAGAAACGGATTCCGGCCGCGGCGGGTCTCGGTGGCGGCTCGGCCGACGCGGCAGCGGCGCTTTGGGGCCTGAATCGCCTTCTGGGACGGCCTTGCGGTGCCGCGGAACTCTATCGAATCGCTGCCGACGTCGGCTCGGACGTCCCTTTCTTCCTCGCCGGAGGTACCTGCGTCTGCAGCGGCCGGGGCGAGCGAGTTCGCCGAATCCCCCCCTTGAGAGACGGGTGTTTTCTCCTGATGACTCCCTCCTTAACCGTGGAAACTCAATGGGCGTATGCAAATAGGGCGAGAATCGGGTTGACACCCGACGAGGGCTATACTAGGATGCTCGAGTCTGCGATCCGGCAGCGCAGCACCTCTCTCGTCGCGAAGCATCTCCGGAACGATCTCGAAGAAGTCGTGGCTCGGCATTTCGAGGTGGTCGAGGAGAGTCGGAAACTGCTGTTCGGTGTGGGGGCGGTGGGTGCGCAGCTGAGCGGCAGCGGCTCAGCAGTGTTCGGTCTCATGCGCAATCCGGGAGAGGCCGCAAAAGCCGCGCGTGCGCTGCGCGGAGCCAGCCACCCGTATCATGTGGCTCGGCCTGTGCGCACAGCAATTGTGCCGCGGGATCAGCGTGAGTGATGCTTCTTGGATGAGCAGGGCCGAGGGACGTGGTCCCCACGCCTGGCGAGGCAGGGAAAGGGTGGTACCGGATGTCGCACCCTGGTCTGGACATCACCGAGGCTCCTGTCACCGTTCGGGATGACCACAAGGTGCG
>PIVZ01001229.1 GCA_003354045.1 bacterium | reverse complement strand
ATGAGAATCCCCGTACCGGTCAGTTCGAGATGCCGTGGGTCCGTCTTCACGGATCCAAGGACTACTACGACGTCATCGCCCAGGCCGAGCAATTCCCGGAACTCCGCTTCACGGTCAACGTCGTCCCGAGCCTGATCGAGCAGATCGAGGACTACGTCACCGGTCGTCGCACCGATCACTACCTGGAACTGAGTCGCCGGCCGACGGTCGAGCTGGACGCCGACGATCGCCGCTTCGTGGTCGAGAACTTCTTCTCCTGCAACGAAGCGAACATGATCGGGCGTTTTCCTCGTTTCGCCGAGCTCCATCACCGGCAAAAGCACCGCGTGCGCGGCGTCGAGAGCGATCTGTTCAGCGATGGCGAGCTGCGCGACCTGGTGGTGCTGTTCAACCTGGCCTGGATCGACCCCTCCTTTCTGAGCGATCCGGATCTGAAGTCCCTGGTCGAGAAGGGGAAGGACTTCTCCGAGGAGGAGAAGCAACTGGTGCTCGACCGCCAGCTCGACATCCTCCGGGGGATCGTACCGCTCTACCGCCGCCTCGCCGCCAGCGGCATGATCGAACTCTCCACCTCACCCTGCTACCATCCGATCCTGCCGCTCCTGCTCGACGCCGGGTGCGCCAGGGAGGCGATGCCGCACGTCGTCCTGCCGCAGGCAACCATGCGCTACCCGGATGACTTCGACTACCACGTCACCCAGGGGCGTCGCATCTACGAGCGCGCGTTCGGCCAGAACCCCACCGGCATGTGGCCGTCGGAGGGCTCGGTCTCCGATGCCGTCGCGCGACGG
>PIVZ01001228.1 GCA_003354045.1 bacterium | reverse complement strand
GCCCCAGTGAAACTGGTCCGTGTCGCCCGTCGACACCCGCACGTCGGTGACGTCGACGCCCAGCTGGTCGGCGACGATCTGCGCGAAGACGGTGAAATGGCCCTGTCCCTGAGTGCCGATGCCGGTCGAGAGGCTTACCTTCCCCGACGACTCGACCGTCACCCGCGCTCCCTCATAGGGCCCGATGCCGGTGCCCTCGACGTAGGAGACGATGCCGAGCCCTACAGCCTTGCCCTCGCCTTGCCGGCGCGCCTTCTCAGCGACAAAGTCGTCGTAGCCGATCATCTCGGCGGCCCTATTCAGCGCCGGCTCGTAATTGCCGCTGTCGTAGCTCAAGGGGGCGAAGTCCTGGTAGATAATCTCGTGGTTGTGGGGGAATTGGTCGGGTTGGAGAAAATTGCGCCGCCGGATCTCGACGCGGTCGATCCCGAGCTCCCGGGCCGCGACGTCGAGGAGCCGCTCCATGACGAAGATCCCGTGCTGGCGACCGGCGCCGCGGTAGGGAGTGACGATCGGTTTGTTGGTGAAAACCGCTTTAAACTCACTGCGGTAGCTCGGCACGTCGTAGCAGCCGAGCAGCGTGCATTGGCTGTTGATCGGAACCGTGAGGCCGTAGGGGGCGTAGGCGCCGGTGTCGTGGAGGAAGAAGTCGTCGACACCGAGGATCTTGCCGTCCGCCGAGAGGGCCATCTCAGCGCGGTGGACCTGACCCCGCTCGTGGGAGGTGGAAAAGAAGTTCTCTTGGCGATCCTCGATCCATTTCACGGGCCGTCCAAGGCGCATGGCTACCC
>PIVZ01001227.1 GCA_003354045.1 bacterium | reverse complement strand
CACCGTCGCTCGGCTGCTCACCCCTCTGCGCGATCTCAAACTGGTGAAGGGGGAGAGGCAGGGACAGGAGGTCCGGCTCTCCGTCGGCGATCCGATCATCGGCGATCTCGTGGAATCCGTCTGTGGCTGGCTGCACCCGGACGAGAAGCAGAATAACGAGGAGGCAGGACAGTGAAGAGACGCGAGTTCCTGAAGATCGGCTCGGCAGGCGCGATCGGCGCGGGAGCGGTCGGCGGTCTGACGTCCGACTGGTACGGCGCCTACGGCAACCCGACTCGGGATCCGGCGACGGAGGGTGACCGCGTGGTCGCCACCTTCTGCGAGCTCTGCTTCTGGAAGTGCGGCGTGCTCGCCCACGTGAAAGACGGGAAGGTCACCAAGATCAAGGGCAACCCCAAGCACCCGCTCTCCCGCGGCAGGCTCTGCCCCCGCGGTGCTGGCGGAACGGGTCTCCTCTACGACCCGGACCGGCTGAAGCAGCCCCTCGTGCGCGTGCGCAAGGAGACAGGCATGCAGGCCTTCGAGGCCGTGAGCTGGGACGTTGCGCTGGACGAGGTTGCCGAGAACTTCGAGACGATCAAGCAGGAGTTCGGCGGCTCCGCGCTAGCCCTGTTCTATCACGGCTACGGCGCGAACTGGATGAAGCACCTGTTCAAGGCCTACGGAACGCCCAACATCGCCGCTCCCTCCTACGCCCAGTGCCGCGGACCCCGCGACGTCGGCTTCGATCTCACGTTCGGCGAAGGCGTCGGCTCTCCGGAACGGATGGACATGGGGAGCGCTCGCTGCCT
>PIVZ01001226.1 GCA_003354045.1 bacterium | reverse complement strand
GTACTCGGGGTCGTAGCCCAACGGGGTGAGCGTGCTTACGGTACGGGCGTTCAAGTCGTTGACCTCGGCGATGGTCTTCTGGTCGAAGGTCGCGATGGAGGGGAACACCACCGTGAACTCGCCCTGCTCAGGCGTAATCTTCTTCGCCGCGAGCGCCAGGTGCAGAATACCCTCGAGGTAGTCCTGCATCTCCTTCTGCCGCTTGGTAATCATGCGGACGAAGTTCTTCGCCTGCTGCTCCAGCGTCGAACGCGCGTTCACGTTCCGCTCAAGGCCCGCGAGACCCGCAGGGACGCCCGTCACGACGAAGTAGCGCTCTTGGTAGTATTTCAGGACATCAATGACCTGCCGGAGGTCAGCGCTCTGCTCGTTGTGGAACTTCGGCTCGCCACCCTTACCTTGACGGTAGGGATAGATATTGTCGTCCATCTCGAGCAAAGACGAGATGCGGCGCCGGACCTTGCCGTCGCCCGTGAAGATATGGTCAATCCAGTTGCCCTGGCTGAGCTTCTCAATCCACTCTTCCATCCCCGCAGCATCCGTGCCTTCGGGCACAGGGTACGCCACCGACTTCCGCGAAGCGGCGCGCAGGATGGTCAGGATGCTGAGGACGTCCAGGGTCGTCTGCTCGGCCGCCCAGAGCTTCCGGGCGCTCATCCAATAGCTGGAGCCGTACTTGTTGTTCCGCGCCCTGTCAGGGGCGTAGTGGGCCACCTCGAAGGGCTTTAGCGTCACCCCGCTGTCACCGTAGCCTCCCGGGGGGGAGATCTTGTAGCCCGTGAGCCGGCCGAA
>PIVZ01000589.1 GCA_003354045.1 bacterium | reverse complement strand
GGAGCGCGCGCTCGGCGGCGCTGCTTCGACCGCCTGCTCGAAAAGCACCTCTTGCGCCGAGTAGTCCTTGTCGTAGTAGCGCCAGGTACGGTCGGGGTCGGCGGCCAGGCGTGAGCCCTCCAGCGAGACCCCCGCAAAGAGCCCCCGGGAGCGCGCATACGAGTAGATCTCGGCGTTGAGGTTCAGATCGGTTCCGGCCTCTGCGACCCTCCCGACGGGTCCGGCGGCAAGGCCGGCCTCGGCACTCAGGGTAAATTCGCTCGCCAGTAGCGAGCGTACGCCGCGATCGCTCATGAAGAAGAGTACCACATCGGTTGAAGACAGGCCCGCCTGCCATCCTATGCTTCCTCCCGTGAAACTCAGAAATAGCGGCGGGCTCCAGCGCCCCTCGTTGCTCTTGCAGCTCATGAGGCCGCGCCCGTGCCGCGCGCCGATTATCCACGCGGCCTTTATGACCCCGGGGATGACCGCCACGCAGCGGCTCTCGGAGAGCAGCTGCTGCGGCACTTCACGGTCCGGTGAAGTTATCAACTGTTTGTATACGTCGCGGGCCTTCAAAACTTTCTGCCCCAAGCTATCGGCCGACGCTGACGACACCAAGAGCACAGTGGCCAACGGAACTGCCACAAGAAAACGTAAACGCTTGTCGAGTCTCATAGCATCTTACTCCCCGCCTCCAGGCCATGTGATTATAGCTCCCTGCGGGGAGGTTTACGACGGGGATCGCAATGGCGACGCAGGGGCAGAAGAGCGCTCGTCGCAGAGGTAGTCGCCGCGACGGAGGCCGGCAGGCCTGGATGCGGCCTACGGCGGCGCCAGATAGGTGTAGCTGTGGTCGGCGAGCGAGAAGAGAAGGCCGCCAGGACGCGCCCTCTCCTCTCAACCTCACCGTCTATGAGAAGTGGTAGTAACCGCCGAGCGTCCCGACGTCCATCTCTTCGTCGCCGACGTCGAAGTGCTCCCATTCGAGCCGCATACCCCACCCGTAGGGGAGATCGACGGCCAAGCCGGCACCGTAGCTCGCGCCCTCGCCCTTGTCGCCTGAGTCGTCGCGGAAGTCGGCGTTGTAGAAGAAAATGCCGCCCTTGCCATACAAGGTGAAGGTGTCGCCGAGGGGAAGCATCGGCATCAGCGCAAAGTTCCACCCGTCGACAGAGGCACGGCGGTCTTCTACGCCGAGCCCCTCTATCCCACCGTCTCCATCGTCGGTGTCGCCGGTACCGAGATCGACGTAGGAGAGCTCGAGCGCGAGGCTATGCAGTGCACGCCACCAGACCTGCGTCTTCCACGTAAAGGCGTTCTCTTCGAACTCCGTCCAGTCGGCGATACCGAACGCCGCACCCAGGTAGAAACCCCGAGGGTCTGCGGCCTCGCTCGCTTCTTCCTCCGCGCTTGCAAAAGGCACGGCCACCAATACCGCGAGGCACACGGCCACACTCGCCAGAAGATACTTGTAGTATTTCATCTATCCCCTCAGTGTTGTTTACTAAAAAGCGGAAGCCACTCGTTTCCCGAGCCTGTAATTTACTATGCTGGCAACCTAAACGCGAGTGCTGCGGGCCAGGCCATCGATGGTGGCGCACAACGGCTCTGCGGCCGGGCGGGGGCCGCTCGGCCGCGGTCCCCGAGTCGGGATGCCGCCTGGCAGCGGCCTGTTGGACGGGCCTCGGGCAGGCACGTACGATATCGGCCAATAATGCGGCAGCCCGGCCGGGCGCCGCCATGCATGGCATCGTCAGCACGGCGCGGCGAAGCGCGCTGAGACGCGCCGCGTAGCGGATTTTCCAGAGCTAGGCTCCGCCGTGCAGCCGCAGTGCAGCACCACGACAGGAGCGAACAACTGGCAAAATCAGCCCCCGGAATCGAGCCGTTATTGAGCTTCATTTGTAGCCGCAGGCGGGACACCCGGCCGGCCGGAGGCGTCTCTTCCATGGACGAATGGAAGGATGATTTCGCGACGGTTAGCGCGGCGTGGCAGGAACCGTTCGACCGTGCGGTCGTAAACGGATTCGAGTCGGATCGCATCGCTTTCGCCTTTGCCGGCGGATATCAGTCGGCGCTGCACGCTCTGGTGCCGGAGCTGCCCGCCGGCGCTATCGCCTCGATATCCATTACCGAAGAGGGTGGCGGTCATCCCAAGGCCGTCAATTCCTCCCTGCGACCAGCCGGCCCCGAGCCCGAGGCAGGCCTGCTGCTTCGCGGGCAGAAGAAATGGGCAACCATGGCACTCGACGCCTCGGTGCTTCTGGTGGCCGCGGTCAGGGGCACACGCGGTGACGGAAGAAAGGACATCGTGCTCGCCCGTGTAGACGCAGACGCGAAGGGCTTGACCATGGAGGCCATGCCCGAGACTCCCTTTGCGCCCGAGATCAGACACGCCGAACTCGAATTCGACGACGTTGCGGTGTCTCCTTCCGCGGTTCTTTCCGGAGACGGATACGAAGCTTACATCAAGCCGTTTCGCACCATCGAGGACGCTTTCGTGTCGGCCGGAACTGCGGGGCTGTTGCTACGCATCGGCTTTGCCTCCGATTGGGAAGAAGACATCGTGGGCGGTCTGCTACATGTGGTCGCGGCGCTGCGCACGGTAGCGGCGGCGGACAGCGGCGACCCGTCGATCCACGTACTGTTGCACGCAACGCTTGCAGCACTTGCCACGGTATCCGACGTGGGCGGACGTCACTGGCAGCAGGTGGAGGCAAACGTGCGCGAGAGGTGGGCGCGCGACATTGCGATCTCGTCGGTGGCCGGCCGTGCGAGAGCGATGCGGCTCGAGAAAGCCTGGGTACGGCTCGAAGCTAGCGGCGGTCGATAGTAACGGCGGTAACGACGGGGCCATACACACGAGGCCGCGGCGAGAAGAAAGGGAGGGTGCCATGCAGCCATTGATCAGCCGGCGTGATTTCCTGCGCGGCTCGGGAGCCTCGGCTCTCGCGCTGGCGATGGCCTCGTTGCGTGTGACGCCGGCCGTAGCGTCGGCTCCTGCGGTCACCGCGACGACATCCTACGGAGACTGGCGCGACGTCTATACGCAGCGCTGGACCTGGGACAGCGTAGTGCGCTGCAGCCACACACGCACCAACTGCGTGTCGGCTTGTTCGTGGGACGTCTACGTCAAGGACGGCATCGCGTGGCGCGAGGAGCAGGCGCAGGCCTACGACGAGGGCGGCCGCGCGGGCGCTCCTGACTTCTTCCCGCGTGGCTGTCAGAAAGGCGCCTGCTACAGCGATCTCATGGTCGGCCCCACGCGCGTGAGCTACCCGCTACGT
>PIVZ01000063.1 GCA_003354045.1 bacterium | reverse complement strand
CTCGTACGGCACGCTGAACATTCTGTCTTCTTCGTTGCCCCACACTCGTTCGAAGTACGCCGAGGCGTCGAGCATGACTTCCGCCGTGCTCGGTCCGCGCACAGCCACACTGGTCTCCAAGTTGTAGTTCTTCAAGTTACGACTTGTAAAGTTGGCCGAGCCGAGGAGCAGAAAGCTGTTCCCCTCGCCATAGCTGACCAGCATCATCTTGGCGTGACACTGCTCGCCGTGCGTGTCGCACCATCGCACCGGGACATCGTCGCGGTTCAATCGTGCCGCGACCGGTTTGTTCGGGATGCCACCTTTCTCGTAGCCGAAGGCGTCCTTGTTGGGGTCGAGGAGCACCCTGACGGCCGCGCCTCTTTGGTGAGCACGAAAGATGGCCTGCACTACCGCGTAGTCGGCCAGATAGAAGACCGCCACGTCTATCGAATCACCCTCGCCTGCGGTGCTGGTGCTCTCCAGGATCGCCTCGCGGATCTTTCTCTCGGTAAGTACCTGCACCGATACACCTGAGGCCTCGTGCTCCGCGTCGATCGTCATGGCCGGAGGATCTCCGTCCGAGAAGGCCACCACCGCCTTCTCGGTTTCCAGTAGGTCGGCGACTGCGGGGCCGCTGAACCTGAGCGCGACGTTGCCGTGGGCGCTGCTCCCGTCGTGCGGGTTGGCGGAGGTAACGAGGCCGACATATCCGTCGCCGTCATCGGCAATGACGACCTTCCTATGGTTGGCCTTGAAATTGAGCAGTGCGAGGTAGCTGAGTAGGGAGACGCGCTCCTCACTGAAAGGGCTGGGCAGAAATCCACCCTCGCGCACGCCGAACGGCCACGCGAGTATCCGCCAGAAGCTCGAGTAGGCCGGATTGCTGTCGCGCAGCTTGTCGAGCCGCGTCACGACCACGTCCACCCCCGCGCTTTCGAGTGCCTCGAAGTGCTTGGACTTGATCCCCCCGTAGACGGTGTTTACCGGGTCGCTAATGAGGACGACGTCGAGAGCCGGGCGATTCCTCTTGGCGGCTACCAGTGCCTCCGTCAACTCTGCCGAAAGCGCTCTCGTTTCCTCTCTGACCTCTCCCTGAAAATCATTGTAAAGAAACATGTCCACGAGAATGAAGCGCTCGGCATTCGCGATGATGGAAAAGATCTCGTCGAAGACATGCTGCTCGACGTGGCGTGCGCCGTGCTGGTCTACCCAGGTAAGGTCGGCGAGGAACTCGACCTCCCGGGCCTCCTGCCGTTGGCCTTCGAACGATATACCGGGGGGAAGCGGCTTCACGGCGCCGCAGCCGCACGACCACATCACGGCGACGCCGACGCATACTGCCCACGCTCGATGCCGCATCGCCTCCATGCTCCTTCGACCGTTCCCCAGTAGACGGCCCCTATCCCTGTTGCCTTACTTGGGCGGCCACTCGCCCCGGCGGGCCTCTCCGAGCCGCTGGCTTATCCGCTCGGCCCAGAACTCGAAGGACTCCTCGACGTCGCTCCAAGAACTGGCGGCGCCCCGCAAAGACTTGCGACCAACCCTGCTATCGACGGCCGCCACCAGGATCTCACCCGTCTCCGCATCGCTCAGCTCAGCCTCGACCGTGGCGCCCCCGACGAAAGCCTGAGTGCCGGTGGCCAGGTTCCGCGCTTCCGAGACCACTCGCGCAGGCGGTGCAACGGTGGAGAAGATATCGAGCCCCACCTTGGATTCCTTGACCTCGGTAAGCGCTAGCGCGATGCGCAGCACTCCGGGCCCCGCCTCCTCAACCATCTCGTAGTCCTTCGCGAGCTTGTCGTAGACGGCCAGGTAAAGGTGGTCCGCCAGACGGCGAAGGTCGGCCTCGGGAACGTCCTCGAGCTGTTCTTCGGCACTGCGCCAGATCGTGACCCGCTCGAACAAGATCTTGTCGTAAACGGTGAAGTCGGCCTCGGCGTTCCTGTAGACGAGCAACGCCTCCCCTTCCCCACCCGGGCGAAGATAAGAATACTCGGTCAAGAACCCCGACTCGACTACCTCGGGGGCCTGTTGCGTCGTCGCACAGCCAGCCACCCACAGTGCCAGCAGCGTTATCGTGATCGTTCGTGCCAATTTCATAGCCGGATCTCCAAGTTTAGCGGTTCCTCTTCGCGCCATGGCACCCGCAGGCATAGGCCTCTGCCAAGGTCGCTATGCAGCGACATCTCTAAGCGATTCCGCTGCCGCTGTCCAGATGGCGCCTCCGCCGATCTCACTTTAACCACCCGCGCCAAGAGAAGAACGAGAGCTGCCCCGCCTTGGTGCATAACTCCGATCAAGGTCGAGGGTTCGCTTGGCCTCTACTCTTCTCATCCGAGCATCTCGCCATCAGGCATCCCGAGAGCCGTCATCGTGTTCAAAATCTTACACCCGACCGTCGGTGAGCGAGATCCAGACGGTCAGGCTCCCGCGGTCGCGTAGACCTGCCTCGTACTCGCGCCAATTCCTGACGCGATAGGCCTTTTTCACATACTTGAGCTGACTGCGTTCGAAAGCGCTCATGGGGAACCTCGAATCCGCGGGTAAACTACCAGTATGGATCGAGATCACGAGTTGTGCACCAAGGGACGTTCACGCTGAGAAACTGCTGCCGTGAGAGTTTGCTCTACAGATTACTCCCGTTCACGTTGAGGAACTGCTCCGCACCTCACGGGAGCTTCATCCTGAAACGAACGCATACCCGTTTGCCCGGCTTCGTACATCTCCTCGATCATGCTGTTCACTGGCAATCCGGAGATTCGATAACCGGCGTCTTCGGTGAGAAGATCGTAGGAACGCACCACACCCACAAAGCTCGAAACAGCTTTCACCGTCTGTCCGTTCAGGATATCCCCCGCTCGCACATGCTTTGCCCGGATGTTGGCGATGCGGTGCATACCACAGAGATCCACCACCGCCCCATTCTCGAACTCGATGCTCAGGAATGGAGAGGCTTCTGCGTCTTCCACATAGGCGTGTACCTGCAACACCCGAACGGCCTCACCCTCGTAGCCCATCACCCAGTCTCCGGGTCGGACGGTTTCGATTGGGCGCGGGCCCTCTGTGGTGTCGATCGGAGTGCCTTCGGGAACGCACATGAACAGAAGCTTGATCGGGACCAGGCCGAGCAATCCACAACCGCTGGTTCCCAGGGAAGCCAAGAACAGCATACATATCAGTAGGCGCAAGGACGAATGCCTTTTCATTGGACCCATTGTCTTGGCGGCGAGTTTGTGAAGTCGAAACACCCCGGGGGAGATATCCAGACTACGGGTCCACCGTGCCAAGGTCAAAACCCTTCCGCGCAGTTTCTCAGCCCGGCAGATTCGTAGCTTCAACGGGTGATTTCTGCCCGAGTACTCGTACACATTTTGCCCGTTCGCACCGAGAATCTGCACGGTAGGGTCTACACGTTACGGATGACCAGTAACGGTCGTCGCATTTCGCATTCTTCGCGGGTTGTTTATCTCGGTCAGCCAGGAGCGCCGCGATCAGGTTCCGGCGCCAGCCGCGAGCGTTCACTGCTCTTCTTCAACCGACCGCAAGGGCTCGAGTACCACGTTGCGGAGGTCGAGGGTTCGCTTCATCACGCGCATCAAGCCTCTACCGACCGCAGAGGGAGCGAGCGGTGCCATACTCGGGTTGTCGAACGGCCCGACTATCTTGACCGGAACGGTCACCAGACTCCCACCCATAATGCTACCTATCAACGGAATCCGGGCGACAAAGGCATCAGCGTTCTTCATTGCCGCTACCAGGAACGTCAGATCGAGCGTGCGTGCAACGAGGTCCACCGATCCCTCGGCGGCCCACTTCATCGACGGCCCGTCAAAGGATGCTTCCGCGACGGACAGGGTCGAGCCCTTCACGTCGGCTCTGATGCTGACATGGTCGAAAGGCAAGCCCTGTTCGGCGAGGCTGGCGACGTTACGGACCGAGCCGGTGGCGATGCTGACCACCGAGAACAACCGTGCCGCCAAGCCCATTCCATAAAAGCGACCGTCCACGGCGTGGATCTCCAGTTGCCCCTCGAGCGACCGTGTGAGGTCGCGAGGCGCACCGCCTGCCGTAACACTCCCGGTAACGTCGAACCGGCCCGTGGCGGTCTCGTCTTTCACGCCTACGCATGGCACCAGAGCTTCCAGGGGCTGCCCGCTGGCCGCCACGTCGAACGCGAGTTTCATCCCGTCCTCGTCCAGCGCGATCTTTCCAGGCGTGGTCACGCCGCACACCTCGCCATCGGTCACCGTCAGGGCAGGTCCCTGCTCGCCGAAGTCGATGTGTCCGCGCAACCCCTGCCAGGTCAAGGCGTCGAAGGTGAACGACTCCGCCGCGATTCGCATCGTCCCCCGCAGCGGCCGCTCGGTCGGCGCCGCTGCCGGCATCTGCTCGGCTGTGCTGTTGCGATCGAGGAGCGGCTCGATGTCGGCCCAGTCGATGTGCTCGGACGTGAGATCGAGATCGGCCGTGAATGCTTCCGGCGTCCGCTCCATCCGCCCACTCAGATCGAAGTGGCTGCTGCCGACGTCCAGCGCAGCCTCGAGGGCTATCGCGCCGTCTTCGTCTTCGAGCGAGAGGCGCTGCAACGTCAGGTGCGAGCCATCCGGAAGCGGAAGATTGACGGCGCTGGCGCTCAGCGTCCCTTCCATGGTCGAGCTCAACGGATCGTCGCGACGAACGCGAACGCGCGCGTCACCCTCTAACAATCCACCGAGCCACTCGTTCTCCATCAACGCGTCCAGCGTTGTTTTGTGCAGGCTTCCCGTGAAGCTCACGTCGGCGTCGCGCGGTGTGAGCGAGAGCGTCATCGACGCATCGGATTGCAGATCCCGGACCCGAAGGTGCTTGACGTGCAGCCGATTTGAATCCCACTCGAGATCGACGGCTCCCCTGAGTCGGCCGCGGGCGGCCACGTCGCCCGTAAACGACGTGCCGGTGCGTGCGTCGTATTCGAGCACGAAGTCTGAAAGAGAAACGGGATAGTCCCGGGTGAGTCGAATCGGTAGCTGTGGCAGGCCCGCCGCGAATCCTTCCGCCGACCCGCGAAGCTCGAATCGCCAATCGTTCGGCCGCTCCAACGGTCCGGAGACACGGAGAGAGCTCAAGGACAGCGTTCCGCTCAGCCACTGTGGGTCCCATCGCGATTGCGACGTCGGCCTGTAAGCGGCGATCCATGGGTAGATATCACCCAGGACGAGTCGGGACTGTCCAGCCGTGGCTTCCACTGCCGATGACTGTTCGTCTTTACGTATGCGCACCGCAACATCGGCTAGAGTCGAGTCTCCGACGGCCACGTTGATCCGGTGTGCCTGGATCCCCTCGGAGTCGTACCGGAAGTGTCCTCCTTTCAGATGCATGGGGACGTCGATTCCTTCAACGCGCCCCGTCAAATCGAATGTCGACGTTTCCACCGTCACGGCAAGCTGCTTGGTCGTGCCGTCGAGCAACAACCTTCCGGTGAGCGTGCCGCTGACGTCGTTGACACGCTCGAGCTCACGCTGAAACGACTCGTCGTGAACCACGCGTCGGAGCAGGGCCAGGGACTCCGTCGCATCCGCCTGCACCGATACTTCCACGTACAGCTCGGGCTCCGGATCGTTGAGACCGATGCGGAACCTGCCCGCCGTCGCCGTGGTATGCCCGAGTTGCGCGGACACTTGCTCGCCGGCGAGGACACCGGCGGTTACAGTGGCATTACCGCTGACCCGGTCGAGGTCGAGGTCCGCTCCCGGAACATGCACGCGACCGTCGAGCAGGCGGCCACGAATCGTAAAGGCGTCCTCGCGTCCCAGCTCATCGAGCGAAGGGGCCCGGGAACGAAACGTGATCTCCGGCAGCGTCCCACTCCGCAGGATGTCGAAGATGTCGTGCACCAGGTCCACCTCGCCGGCAACCTGGTTCACCAGGTTACGCACGGAGTCCACGTCGAGGTTCTCCGCTTGCACATCCAGCTCGGCCGCGTCCGGAGCGAGCGACAGCCGACCCGAGAGCTGCAGCGGCGGGTCGTCGAGCTGGAGTTCGTCGAGCGTAGCCTCGGTCGCCTGCGCTTCGATCTTCACGCTGCCGGCGAGGCGCACCCCGCGAAGCGTGACATCCCCGCTGCCGCGGCTCAGTGTGAGTCCCGGAATCGACGCGTCGATACTGGCGGACAGCGTGTCCGCGTCGTGCAGAGTCAGGTGCACGTCCAGATTCACTTCCGCGTCGTGCAGCCGAAGGCCAGCCGCCGCAAGCTGCGACGTGAGGAGATGCGGCCGGAGTCCGAGGAACTCGATCCGTGCGCTGCCTTCGCCCGCCGTCGGGTCGAGCGATGCCCTGACGGTCAGTCGCCGCCAGGCGTTCGAGGCCGTCTGCAGATCGAGGCTGAGACCATCGGGAGAGAAGCCAATGCGTGCGTCAAGCTGTTCCGTGATCAGCCCCGACTCGGTACCCCCGGCAAACTCGACCCTGGCGTTGGTCACAACGAGCACCGCGTGAGCAAGCGGTGATGCTCCAATGGCCGCCACGGGGCCCAGCACGGACGCCACGGCAGACTCGAGCATCGATCCCGACTCACTTTCACGCGGAGCGCCACCCTGAGTCGCCGGCGGCAAGCGGTGCAAGATCACGGTCGGGGTCTCGAGCCGGATCTCGCTGATCTGCAGCTTTCCTCGGAGAAGAGCCAGCAGTCGAGGGCGCACCGTCGCCGAGGGCAGCTCGGCGTCCACCGTTTCCGGGACCGACAACCTCACCTGGTCGAGCACTACGTGAGGTGTCGGGAACAGAGCGAGTGTGACGGTTTCGCACTGCGCCGTTGCTCCTGGTTGCTGGTACAGTCGGCCGCTAATCCGAGCGCACAGCGCCGCGCCATCGACGAACCGTGGGAGCAGGAGAGCAGCAGCGATCAAGAGAACGACGATCAGAGCGAGCCCTGACAGGGCGATGCGCACGGTCACTTTAGCACGGCTCATGGTGGTCTTTGGCCCGCGGAAGGAGCAGACCCTAGCCGAATCTCGTATCAGTTTCCGAGCATTCGGGCCATGAACGGAAGAAGGCGCAAATCATCAGCGACGCACGGGCGAATCGAGCGGGCCTACCTGACCTTGATCAGTTTGCAGTAACGGCTACCGATCGGTCTATGCAGAATCGGCAAAGGGTCTCGACAGACCTCTTGGTATGGCCACGTTTGGACGGGCGGCGCCGCGCCACCCCCGCCGGTCAGCGGGATCCACTGCCGGCGGTGTCGAGTATTCGCGCCGAGATTACTCGCTTGGGCTGGGAGCCTGCTCCCCCGATCCTTCGACAGGCGCGAGCGCCTCTTCGGCGAGCGCGGGTGCTTCGTCGGCGGGCGCAGACGCCTCTTCGGCAGGCGCGGGCGCCGTTACCCCGCACGTTCGTTCGATCTTCTCGATCCGTGCGTCGATCATCTCATTGTACTTGCCACTGGCTACCCGGGCTTTGGTTCCCGCGGTTCCGGTAAGCACTCCTCCGACCAAACTGATGGGTATAATCGATCGTGCGCCGGCGCTGGCACGCTCGGCCGCGCTCACCTTCTCATCCTGCAAGGCGACCAGATCAGCCTCGGCCGTTGAGCAGTCAACCGGCACATCGGGCTGAATCTGCTTCTCGACCTTCTTCTGCCCCAGAGCACAACCCGCCGTCAATGAACAAGACAGCAGCACCACGAGTATCGGTTTAAACATCGATCAGTTCTCCTTGGGCGCTCCATCGAAGCGGCCATGAGGACCTATGGCACGCCCCCTACGACTTTGTCAACTTCCGCCTGTTGCCATTTCCGTAGCGCTGTACGCGGGCCCTCGAGGCGCCGATGAGTTCAAGCTCCAGGCGGCGGGCAGAGCCTTGATAGCTCGAGTTGGCGCCATCATGTCGAGAACTGGCATCAAATATGCGCCGTTCGCGCGGATCGTCTGCTCAAGGGAGAACTTACACCGGTCGTTCTGGCAATAGCGCCACAGCCCTCCTAGAAAACCGGTAGCTATGGTGCTAGAAGAGCTTAGCGAGACAAGTTCGCGTCCGTTATGGTCATGACAGTCTGAGCCTGGGGGTAGACTTCGATGTACATGAGAAGCCGCGTAGTAAGGGTTCTAGTTGCTTCCGCCTTCGCCGTCTTAATGGCTGCGGGCTGCGCTTCGACGGAATTGCTCTCACGCCGCAGGGACGTCGGTAATGAGAAATTGCCGCGGCCTGGGCGAGTAATCGTCTATGACTTTGCCGCGACTCCCGATGATATTTCCGCGGACAGCGCGATTGCAGGGAGCTACGACCGTCGTGAGACACCTCAGTCGGCTGAGGATATAGTGCTCGGTCGCAGGCTCTCCGACATATTGGCGAAAGAGCTGGTACGGCAGATTCGCGAGCTCGGGATGTCGGCCAAGAGGGCGGGCGCGGGAGAGGCCCCCCGGGAGAATGACCTGCTCATCAGAGGCCAGTTCGTGTCGATGGAGGAAGGCAGCCGTACAAAGCGTATGTTGATTGGCTTCGGTGCCGGCAAGAGTCATCTACAGACCTTGGTGCAAGGCTACCAGATGGGAGCCGACGGGCCTCGACGTCTGGGGGAACTGGAGATCGAGGCAGCCGGCGGCAAGATGCCCGGGATGCTCGTGCCGGTCGCTGGCGGCGCCGCTGGCGGCCGCGCTGCCACAAGCGCCGCAGTGAGCGGTGGCATGAACGTGGCGCAGGAGCGGGGCGCCGAAACGATCGAGGATGGCGCGCGTAGGACGGCGGAGCAGCTCGCGGCGATCCTGTCACGGGCCTTCGCCAGGCAAGGGTGGATCTCGGCTTCAATGGCCAAGTGAGGTGCTCTGAACAAGACGTTAGTTCCGGCTGTCTCATGGAGGCTGGCGCCAGTGTCTTCGCACATACGACAAGGAGAGTTCTGATGGATCTGAAAACGACAACGGGTATCGCCGTTATCTCGGCATGTGTACTCGCCGGCTCGGCCATGGCGCAGGACGTGTTCATCTATCCAAACGAAGGCCAGAGCGAGGAGCAGCAGGCAAAGGACAAGGCCGAGTGCCATACCTGGGCGGTCGGACAGACCGGTTTCGATCCGGCCGCTCGGCCTACGGCGACGGCGCCGCCTCCGGCGCAAGAGGCGCCCAAAGGCGGTGTGTTCCGTGGAGCTGCACGTGGCGCGCTAGCCGGCGTGGCTATTGGCGCAATCGCCGGCGATGCTGGAAAAGGTGCAGCCATAGGCGCAGCCGGCGGCGGACTCGTTGGTGGCATGCGGAGGAACGACCAACGCCGCAGTGAGGAGTACGCGCGAGAGCAATGGGCCCGCGATCAGGCCGCACAGTACGAGCAGAAGCGAGCAGCCTATGACCGCGCGAAGCGGGCGTGTCTAGCGGGTCGTAACTACACGGTGCAGTAGAAAGGGATTGGAGGAACGATGATGCGTAGCTCGAGTTGGATTTTCCTGGGAGTTTCACTCCTCATCGCCCCGCTCACGGCCACGGCGGCCGACTACGACGGCTCCACGCCGCTGCTTTGCGCGTCGGTCGAGGCCATTGCATGCCGCAGTATGAGCGATTGTGAGCGCGGCACCGCCGAGAGCCTCAATGCCCCGCAGTTCTTCCGGATCGATTTCAAGAAGAAGGAGATCCGCGTCATACGCAGTGGCGAGGAAGAAGACCGCGTAACTCCGATACGAAACCTCGAGAAGGGCGAGGACCGGTTGATCATGCAGGGCATCGAGGCCGGCCGTGCCTGGAACCTGTTGATTGCCCACGCCAGCGGCAAGATGTCACTGAGCGCGGTGGACAGCGATCAGGGTTTCGTGATCTTCGGAGCCTGCACCCCGCTCTGAGAACCTGACTCGCGGGCTACGCCCGCGCATGGGCTAGAGGGCCTCGCCTGTCTGGCTCGCGCTGCGCACACGGAACAACCGAGCGCGCCTACCAACCACTGTGACGACAGCTCAGTCGCAGCGGACAGAGGTGTTCGCTTTGCAACTATACCAGACGCGGCCCGAGCCGTCCTGGCGCCTATCCCAGTTGCACATCCCGCGGCTCACCCCCGGCTTGGGTCGAGGCCAGCCGCCGGCACGCTGGCAGGCCGCCATGCTGTGCTCGCGGGCCAGCTCGACTGCGGCATCGCAACAGACACGCTTGCTGTTGTAGTTGTAGCCCGTGTCGCCGTATCCCGGGTACGAGCCTGCGTGTACGGTGGCTGCTAGAGCTACCAAGGCAACTGTCATGATGACTACCCGCATACTTTCCTCCCGGTTGCGCCCCGACTGGCTATAGGATTCGCGAAAACCGGCCCCGATTCAACTTGCCCCACTCCTGAGATAGAAAGGATGTAGACATGTCCCTACGACTCGCAATCGTCACGTTGATTCTCACCTCAGGCCTGGCCGGGTGCGCCCCACTCGAAGTCGACTTCGATTACGACCCCGCCGCCGACTTCTCGACCCTGCGAGCCTACGCGTGGATGCCATTTCCTGAAAAATCCGTCAGCGACCCGAGATTCGACACCACGCTGTTCGAAGCTCGCATTCGCCATACAGTCGATGCTCGACTGGCCTCCAAGGGCTATCAAAAGGTCGCCGTCGATGGAGCCGACTTCCTCGTGGCCTACCACACGGCCGTGGAAAGAAAGCAGGAAGTCGAGACCGTAACACACTACGATGGGCATGGCGGCGCCCACTGGGGGGGATCCCGGGCCAATCGGAACATATACTGGGGCGGACCGTGGCGGCGTCCGCCAGGCCACTGGAATAGACTTGGCCCTCACCCGGAGAACCCGCGGCATGAGCCGGGGCACGGGCCCGGCAACCCGCCCCCTCCAAGTCCTGAGAGCCCTCAGGGTCGTTCTGGGTATGACCCCGCCCACCGGCCTGGACCACACCCAGGAGGCCCCCCCGGAGTGCGTCGCGGCGGTCTTTGGGCCGGGCCTCGGCTTCATCCAGTTGCGCCCTGGGGAGGTTACGCGCAGACGGACACCTACGTCGATGAATACGAGGAAGGCTCACTGCTACTCGACATGATAGAGGCCGAGACCGGCCAGCTCATGTGGCGCGGCTCCGCGCGCGCCGTTATCTCGAGCAAGCTCACGCAGGAGAAGCGCACCCAACGCATCAACGAAGCGATAGGCAAGCTGCTGGCCAGCTTCCCGCCGCCCAGCGACCTGGCCACGCCTTGACCCGGTCTTTCGCGCCCTCAGCGGCGGATAAGAGCTAACCGGCCAGCACGGCTGGAGGTGGCTCCCGGCGGCCGCTTGAACGCTTTGCACCTTACATTTACAGAATTGATTCCATCATTGATGACCTTCTGTTATTTCCCCCCTATTGGTTGAGATACTGAAAGGTCGTAGCATTGAGGATCCGGCATCGACCCGGAATGTTTGCAGGCACAACGGAAAACATCGAACAAGGAACGAGGTTCATCATGAAACGAAAAATGAGACTGATTGGAATCATGGCTCTCGTTGCATCCGTTGCAGCAGCCATCTATGGACTCGGTGTTTTCAATGGTGAATCAGGGAAAGGGCAATCACTTACAAAAGAAGCAGAAGCAGCAGGCGGGCGGGTAACAAGTCCGACGGCTGCCGCACCGAACCGGTACGCCTACTACCCGGGTACGGAAGAGCTGGGTCCCGATGAGATGCGGGTCGTGGCCTGTGGGACAGGTATGCCGTCGGCGCGTCACGGCCAGGCTGCTACATGTTTCCTGGTCGAACTGGGCAACGGGGACAAGTTCTTCTTCGACCTTGGAGCACACTCCATGGGAAACGTAGCCTCCTTGATGATTCCGTATGACTACCTCGACAAGATCTTTCTCTCCCACTTGCACACGGATCACTGGGGCGACCTGGCTTCGCTGTGGGCAGGAGGCTGGACAGCAGGCCGTTCCGCAGCGCTGAAAATCTGGGGGCCCAGCGGTGCGATACCCGAAATGGGAACAAAATACGCCGTAGAGCATTTCCTCAAGGCGTACAACTGGGATTACCAGACGCGTGTTGGCAATCTCGCGGATGAACCGGGGCAGATTAGAGTGACCGAGTTTGATTACAAGGGAGAGAATATCGTCGTGTACGAAGAAAACGGCGTAACGGTCCGCGCGTGGCCGGCGATCCATTCAGGTGACGGAGCAGTGAGTTACGCGCTGGAGTGGAACGGCTTCAAGTTCGTCTTCGGGGGCGACAGCTTTCCCAACAAGTGGTTCATTGAGTATGCCAAGAACGCCGACCTGGCCATCCACGAGTGTATGCACCTGCCGGAACAATTGATGAGAAAGTACAACATGGCGCCGCTGGTTGCCCTGATTGTCAGCACGAAGATCCATACGTCTCCGCAGGCCTTCGGGAAGATCATGAGCACGATCAAGCCCAAGCACGCGGTTGCGTATCACTTCTTCAATGAAGCTGAGACCCGGTATGAAATCTTCGCCGGTGTGCGCGAAACCTATGATGGGCCCCTGTCCATGGCCGCCGATTTGATGACTTGGAACATTACGCGCGATGGGGTCGAAGAACGCATGGCGACTGTAACTGAGGAAGCCTGGTCAGTACCCGGCTCTGTGCCCCCACCGCCAAACGAAAAAGGAGATAATCCGAACAAGTGGTTTACAGAGGAGATCCGTTCTGGGGCCTGGGATGTCCGCGACGCCGAAGGACGGATGCTCAAGAAGTACATGGACAAGTACAATCTTGATCCCGCGATGCTTCAACCAAAGCGATAAGGTGTCGAAACCGCAGGGGATAAGAGCAAGAAGAGCGCTACGTGCTAACATTGGCCCCCTCTCTCAAGTGCCGTATCTGGTAGCAGCCCGGTGCTTTCTGATCGCCGTGCTGCTCTCGGCTTCAGCCGCGATGGCGAAGCCTCCCGCGTACGAGGTCCTGGCCAAGACGCCGTTCGACGAGAAACAGATCAAGGACATTCTCGACGGGAAGCTCGTGGTGTCGGACGTTGTCGAGGCCTCGGAACGGGAGCTCGGCGGTGCCGTTGCGTGCCTGGTCCCGCCCGGGCGAAAAGCCACCCTCGAGTTCGCGCGGAACAGCCGCGTGACGATGCCCGACGAGTACAGGGACACAGCAGGCCCTATCGACCCAAAGGACATCGAAGGCTCACTCGCTGCATTGGACCTCGGCGAGAACGAGCGCGAGTCACGCCGCTATCTGGAGGTCGAGCCCGGCTTCGACATCAATCTCTCCAAAGAGGAGATCGCCGCTTTCCGTGCCCTTGCGCCTGCGAAGGGAGAGGAATTGGCGGACGTCGAGGCGAAGCTCCGCGAGGTGTTTGCGGAGCGGGTTCGCTCCTACCGTGCGCGGGGCCTCGATGGGATCGCACCCTTCGCGCGCGGAAATGCACAGGCCAAGGGAGGGGCGCCGGCAGACGACTTGCGCCGAGCGACCGAGGCGGCTGGCGGCTTCCGCAAGCTGATGCCCGACTACTATGCGGCGCTGCTGGCCTACCCGCAAGACAAGGTGCCGGAAGGGCGCGAGTTCCTCTTCTGGTCACGGATCCAGGTACTGGGACGCCCCGTGTTCATGCTACACCAGCGCCTCACGGCCGGCTCGGAGCATTCCGAGATCCTTGTGGAGCGCCAGTTCTACGCGTCGCATTTCCTGAACGTGGGCCAGGTCCTGATCGCCCTCCTCCCTGTGGAGGAGGGCACTTTGGCTTTCTACGTGAACCGCACCTGGGTCGACAAGTGGCACGGGTTCGGCACCGGCGCCAAGCGCACCCTCGGGAAGAAGATCGTCCGTGACATCCTGAAGGGCCTGGCCGACCACTTCGATCTCTGTGAAGGGTTGCCGCGGGTGGACCCTCCGG
>PIVZ01001225.1 GCA_003354045.1 bacterium | reverse complement strand
GATGCCGTCGAAGCCGTCGATCAGGTTCTGCGCGACCCGGTCGGCGCGCTCCGGCACCGTCATGGCAACGAAGTCATCGCCGCCGACGTGACCGACGAAGTCCTCGTTCCCCCCCTCCTCCCACACCACCTGGGTCAACAGCTCGGCGGTGCGGCGGATGGCTTCATCGCCGCGCCGGTAGCCGTAGTAATCGTTGTAAGCCTTGAAATGATCGATATCGATGAAGAGGAAGGCGAGCGGACTGCCGCTCATGATTCGCTCGGCCAGCTCCCGTTCGATCCGCGCGTTCCCCGGCAGGCCGGTGAGCGGATTGCCGTCCCGATTGTCAACCCGGAGGCGCAGCGCGTTCCGCACGCGCGCGATCAGCTCCTCCTCGAGCTTGCGCGACTGGTCATCGGTCTCCGGAGATGGTGACGCGTCATCCGTCGCCAGCTCCGCACCCGCGCCGACCTTCACCAGGTAGTCGTTGGCGCCGTAGCGCAGGCTCTCGATCTTGTCGTCGAACTCGCCCTTCGCCGTCACCATGATGACCGGGATCGACTCGGTCTGCTGCGACTGCTTCATGTGCCGGCAGACCTCGTCACCATTCATCCGCTCCATGAGCAGGTCCAGGATCACCAGATCCGGCGGGGAGCGGTAGATCTCCTCCAGTGCCTCGTCTCCGTCGGAGGCGAGCCGCACGCGGAAGTCCGCCTCCTCCAGGATCCGTTTCCAGTGATGGCGGAAGATCGCCTCGTCATCGACGACGAGAATCTCGTGAGTTGCGGTATCCCGATCGGCAACGCGAATCTGA
>PIVZ01000062.1 GCA_003354045.1 bacterium | reverse complement strand
GCCGTCGACCGTCTCGACCTTCTCGTCGTCATCGACCCGGCCTTTACCGAGACCGCACGCGAGGCCGACTACGTGCTGCCGGTCCCGTGTGGTTACGAGAAATGGGAGATCGCGCTGTTCCCCAAGCGCCACCCGGAGATTCACGCGCAGCTTCGCCCGCCGGTGGTGGCGGGGCCACAGGAGGCGCTTACCGAGGCGGAGATATACATCCGCCTGGCCGAGGAGATGGGGATCGTAGAGCCGCTTCCGGACGAGCTTGCCGAGGTCGGCCGCACTGAAGGTCCCGACTCGCGCGCTGCCTTCGTCGCCGCAGCCATGGGGCTTGCCGCGGAAACAGCGGCCAAAGGGATCGACGGAGAAACGCAGTTTCTCACATGGGCATACCGCGGCATCGGCCACCACTTCGAAGCTCCCTCCCTGGTGGCGGTGTGGGGGCTTTGTCAGGAGAACGCCATGAAGCGCCATGGTGACGTCATACGCACGCTCGGCAAGGAGTGGGCAGACAGGAATCCGCTGGAGCTGGGCGAGGAGATCTTCCGCCTTCTGATGGCCCATCCCGAAGGCGTGGAGGTCGCCCGCGTAAAACCGGATGTGAGTCTGGACGACTACCTTGGCTACGAGGACAAGCAGGTAAGGCTGGCGCCCGAGGCCATGATCGCGGAAATGGAGCGCGCCCTGGCAACCCGTGTCGAGCCCGACCCCGCGTACCCGTTCATCCTTGCAGCCGGCGTAAGGACGCGTTGGACGGCGAACACGATCCAGCGCAATCCGGCCTGGCGCAAAGGCTCCGGCCCGCACTGCCCTCTCTACATCGCGCCGCAAGACGCTGCAGGGCTCGGCATCGCCAAGGGCGACCGGGTGCGCCTCGAGACCTCGCGCGGCGCGGTCGAGCTTTCCGCAACCATCGACCCGAAGGTGCAGGACGGCTACCTGTGGATGCCCAACGGCTTCGGCGTCGCCTACTCCGAGAGCCTGGAGGGCCCGTACGTCGCCGACGGCGCCAATGCCAACGAGCTGACGGACACGGAGGATCGCGATCCCATCACCGGTTGCCCGCACCACCGCTACGTGAGCGTCAGGCTGACACGCGTTGAGCCAGAGTCGGCCGCCGCGTGAGTAGGTGGAGCGCAACACGCAGCGCCCGACTGGGAGACGGGCCCCGACGTCGGTCGTCACGGCCAGTCGCCAGGTCGCCGCGAGCGCGACTTGCGCTTGCCGGGCACACGGACCAGCTTGGCAGCCGACACGGAGCCGAAGCAGGCGCCGTCAAGGAGACATCTGAATGATCGATCTATACACAGCCGCCACACCTAACGGCTGGAAGGCATCCATCGCACTCGAGGAGCTCGAGCTCCCCTACGAAGTACGCCTGATCAACCTCTCGACCGGCGATCAGAAGCAGCCCGACTATCTGAAGATCAACCCCAATGGCCGCATCCCTACCATCGTCGATCGCGACGCCGACGACTTCGCCATCTTCGAGTCGGGCGCCATCCTGATCTACCTGGCCGAGAAGACCGGCCGCCTGATGCCAACCGACGCAAAGGGGCGCTCCGAGGTCATTCAGTGGCTGATGTTCCAGATGGCCGGCGTCGGCCCGATGCAGGGACAGGCCAACGTGTTCTTCCGCTACTTCGAAGAGAAGATCCCGGCCGTCATCGACCGCTACCAACACGAGACCAAACGGCTCTATACCGTCCTCGACACGCGCCTTGCCGACCGCGAGTACCTTGCCGGAGACTACAGCATTGCCGACATAGCCAACTGGTCATGGGTGCGAGCTCACTTCTGGGCGGGCGTCGAAGTAGAGGACCTCGAAAACCTCAGCCGCTGGATGGACACGATGGCCGCGCGGCCCGCCTGTCAACGCGGAGTCGAGGTTCCGCCCTTCCCCGAGCTCTCGGAAGACATGGTGAAGGCAGCCCAGAAGATCCTCACGCGCTGACGACTCCGCGGATTTGTCGTGCTGGACACTTCGTCCATCCGAATCCGCGATTGACTCTGGGGTAGGGCTCTCCGGCTACGGTAGCACCTGTTCTACACCTCGCTCGACCGGCGGGCGGCTACCCCCTGTGCCGGCCGATCGTCTCGGTCAGCCGGTCCCACTCGGCCAGGTACTTCTCGAGATGTGAGTTCTCCGGATTCTGCATCTCGCCCTCGATGAGGTCGCGTAGGCGGCGTTGCTCGACCGTGTACTGGTCGCTGGTGAAGTGGCCGGCCAAGTGCGCGAGCCTCAGCCACACCAGATAGGTGGTCAGCGCGTCGAACTCGTTGTAGCGCACGATATGGCGAAGCTCGCCGTCCAGCCACAGCCGGGCGACCTGATTGCCGTCGATGTCCATCTTGCCGGGGATTCCCGATTGCACCGCGAGCTCGTGAAGGGAGGGCACGGCCTTGCCCCAGCCGCCTACGATCTCTTTTAGATCGACATTCCAGTCGCTGCCGCGGGCGAAGTAGTCGATGCCCTCCCAGGGCTTGTCGGGCCGGGCGCAGAATTCTTCGGCCCGAAGGCCGAGGATGAGCGCCCTCTGGATGAAGATCTTCAAGTCCGAGGCTATGGAGTTGAAACCGACGAGCTGCGGGCGGTGCTGGCCGATTGCGTCGAGGAAGGTCCCGACTACGTGAGCCTCGGTGGTCTCCTCTGGATTTTCCACGTCGTGAGGAAGGGACAGAAGCCTCAGCGTCACCTCACCGCCGCGCTGCACTCTGCGCTCGACTGCCGCAATGGAAACGACGCGGCACACGACCAGCTTTAGAAACGGCGTGGGGTCTTCTTCGCTGGCGCCGCCTTCCCCCCACATGAGCTCGAGTACTTCGCTGGGCTCGGAAACGGACTCGTCGATTCCGTAGAGAAGATGGCCGGCCAGCGGGTCGGGAACCCACTCGGCATCGAAGGCCCATACGCGGTCTTTGACGTCCTTGATCATCTCTGCCGCTTCTTCAGACGGCCGTTAACAGACATCGGCTACCGGCTTGCCAGCAGCCGCCTATCCCTTCGAGCCCTTCGTCATGAGCGCGATGATCGGCGACGGCTCGGCCGGGTGCCAGTTGGTCTCCTTCGGCGGCTCAGGCCATTCGAACGGCAGGTGCTCGATGTAACCTGCCTCGGTGGCCTTCCCGAAGACGTCGAGCGCGGCGGTAAGCACCCCGCGCTGGGTCTCGGCGGCACCGACATCGCCGTAAGGGCGGCCGAAAGGATGCTCGATCGCCGCAATCCGCGGCATGCCGACCAAACGGTGATAGGGCCACAGCATGTTGACCGTTACGGTGGGAATGCCGGCGGCTTCGACCTTACGTGCAACCAGTCCGACGGACCGGCAGCAATCCGGTCAAACCGGAGCCAGCACCGCCAGGTCCACCGCCTCATCCTGCATGGCCTGGGCGATCTCGGGCCCGCTCTTGTTCTCGAGGGTGCTCGAGTCGCTGCCCTGGTAGCCCATGATCGAGTAATGGCTCGCGGCAACCGAGCCGATTACGCCTTCGGCTGCCAGCTCACGCAGGCGATCGACGGGCAGCGCAACATTGAGGTCGCGCAGGACGTAGCCGGTGTCTATGTGCAGGTGGTTGGCCTCGATCGAATCCGAGGTCGCGTCGGCACTGAGCCGCCGCCAGCTCGGGTCGCCGATGGCCGGGTTCTGCCGCTCCATCTCCATGTCGAACGGAGCGTCATCCTTCATCGAGAGGCCCGCCGTCGAGAGCAGCGCAACCTTGGACTGCGACAACGGCTTCGTGACCGGCGTCCACGGGATGTCCGCGTAGGCCGGCTCGTCGGGGATCATCCCGGAGAGGATGCTCTTCAAGAAGCCGCCGGTGAACCTCCACGGATCCACATCGCGGCGCTCAGCGCTTACTCGTGACTCGCTCATGCTGCACTCCATAGCGCTGCCCGCCACCATACACCACCATTCGCCGCCATACGCCGCCATGCCGCCGCCATGCCGCCGGCCATGCCACTATCTGACGCCGCCATACGCCGCCATGCCGCCGGCCATGCCACCATCTGACGGCGCCATCTGACCGCGCCATCTGACGGCGCGGCGCGGCAATTCGACGGCAAGTGCGTTCCCTGGCCATAGCAGCGCCCAGGGTGCTACATTGCGGTAAGAAGGGCGTCGCAGGCACCGGCCGCCAACCCGCCCCCGAAAGCCACAGATCCGGGGTAAAAAAAATGCAAAGAGTCCAACACGCCGGACTTCTCTCACTCTCGTTCGTTGCACTCGTCGTACTTGCTGTCGGCCTTTTGCCGGTGCCTGCCTCAGCCGACGAGCCAGCCGTTGGAGAAGTCATAACCAAGTCCAACTGGGACAAGTACCAAGAGTACCTGCCGCCTTCGCAACAGGTCATGCTCAACTACGGCATGCGTATGGAGGTCATCGAAGCCGCCTCGTGCCCGTGGCCGCAAGCCTTCAGGACGGCTACCGAGCAGTACGCGGGCCAGGTCAAGCTCAAGGAGGACAAGCTCGGCCTCGAGAACTACGTGGCCGGCATGCCCTTCCCCACCATCGATCCCAACGACCCCGACGTGGCCTGGAAGGTCATGTGGAACCATGAACACAAGCCGGCGTACTCGGATGATGTTCGCACGGAGTGGAGCATCGACAACCAGGACATCGAGGGGCGTGTCGAGAAGAAACTCTCCTCGGACGTATGGCGACGGCTCAAGTGGGAGGGACGCATCGTTCAGGACCCGAAGCCCATAATCGAGAACGATCCTCTCATGCGCTACACCGAGCAGTGGGGGCCCATCCTGGAGCCCTTCGACCTCAAGGGAACTTCTTTCCTCATGTATCGCTACGAGGAAGGCAGCCGCGCCGACAACTCGTGGCTCTACCTGCCCCAGCTGCGCCGCGTGCGCCGCTACTCGACGGCCGACCGCAGCGGCACGCTGTTCGGAAGCGACATTGACCAGGACTCGATCTGGGGCTTCAACTCCAAACCGGCGTGGTGGGACTTCCAGTTCCTCGGCGAGAAAGAGATCCTTGTCTCGATGCACGCCGGTAAGTACGGCACCGCCGACATATGGTGCGAACCCGCCGGAAGGGGTAGCTGGGTGCCGTGCGTGAAGTGGGAAAAGCGCAAGGTGTGGCTCATCGTGGGTAAGCCGACGAAGCTCCCCGTGTACGCCTTCTCCAAGCGGCACCTGTGGATCGACCAGGAGGTCTACAACGTGACGGCCTCCGAGATGTTCGACAAGAACGAGGAGCTCTGGAAGGTGTGGCACAACATCTTCTGGTGTGCCAAGTCGGTGCGTGAGGGACGGGAATATCCCGACCAGCGATTGTTCACGCCGGCCGTGGCCATGATCGACTTTCAGCTGAACCACTCTTCACGGATCTCGCCGCCGGGACCCGCCAATTCGTTCGTTTACGACTGGATGTTCGAGACCGGTGAGGACTCGTTCAACGTGCCCGAGTTCTACACGGTGGCGAGCATAATCAACGAGGGGCGCTGAGCAGACACAGCGGCACACGTCGCCGCTGCCATCGCCCCGCCCGCGAGTTCGGCCTCTACAACGCCGGCGGCTTCTTTGAGCCGACCGAGGTCTACCTTGTCCGAGGCGGGCCAGATGCGCCGAAACTTTCAGCATTCTGCCGCAGTGCGGGAAGCCTGGGCGCAGAGACAATTCCCAGCAATGAGAAGAGACCGGGCAACTTACGCGAGGTTGAAGGCAGAGCGCACGCAGATTGAGCAGGTAGCGCACACGGCAGAAGGGGTAAGGCCGTGCGACGATTAGCGACGGTCAACTTCCGGCGAGGAAGCATTGCCGTTGATGATAGTAAGCCGCGGAGAAATTTGTGCCGAAGTCGCCGAACGGGGCACTGAAGGCTTCCGTTGGCCTACAGTTTCGACGTAGGATTGTGATGCTGACGGCAAGGAACCCCACTTGCGGCCTCCCGCGCGGCGCGCGATAGGTAGGGCTTCGATGGGCTTTGACGGTTTGTGGATGTGGTGGTTGCGGGGTCCGGGGCGCGACTGGCAACGGAGAAAGCGGCATGCTGGGACCGATAGGTAATGGCCTGGAGTTCGTGGTGCGCGGCGGCTCGGCCCCATTTCTGCTGGGCCTGCGCTGGGCAAAGCTGGCCGTCGAAAGACAAGCTTCGGAGACGGCTTCCCTGGGGCTGCCATCACCACGCCATACGCTAGCCCTGGCTTCCAAGGTTGCGCTCGATGAGATCTTCCTTGCCACCGAGTTCGTCTCGGCAACTCTGGTGTCGTTGCGCGACCGCGGACGCCTCGCACAAGAGATGGGCCAGGCACTCGATCTGTTCGAGCAGCGCGGCTGGCTCGATGACCCGGCCGCTTATCATCTGACCCCGTGGCCACCGACGTGGACTCAAATGGACAACGCCGGGTCGCTCGGAATCGCCTATCGCCACATGCGCTTCGAGAGCGAATACGAGCCGCACGCCGGCGAGCCCGGCCGCGACCGCTGGCTGGGCTACCGACCGAACCAAACCGCGCACGCCTGGCTTCTCGAACATGCAGGCGAGCCGCGCCCGTGGCTCGTGTGCATACCCGGCTACCGCATGGGACATCCGCGGGTCGATTTCACGGGGTTCCGGGCCCGCTGGCTACACGAGACCCTGGGGCTAAACGTGGCGATTCCGGTACTCCCGCTGCACGGTCCCCGGCGCGTCGGCCGCAGAGGCGGAGACGGCTTCCTGTCGGGCGACTTCGTGGACACTGTACACGCGCAGGCCCAGGCCGTCTGGGACGTACGGCGGCTCATCGCCTGGCTGAAGAAGGAAGGCGCACCGGCCGTCGGCGTTCACGGCGTTTCGCTCGGCGGCCATACGACGGTGCTGGTGGCCTCGCTCGAGCACGATCTCGACTGCGTCATCGCCGGCATCCCGGCAATCGACTTCCTGCGGCTGGCAACTGCACTGGTGCCGTCTTTCGTCATGAATGGCGCCCAACGCCTCGGCTTCGCGATGGAGCCTCTCGAGACACTACTGCGGGTCATCTCGCCGCTGGCGTTCCCGCCGTCAGTACCGCGCGAGCGTCGCTACCTCTATGCCGGGCTTGCCGACCGGCTGGCCTCGCCCGACCACGCGCGCGACCTCTGGCACCACTGGGAGAAACCGCGCGTGGCCTGGTACGAGGGAACCCACGTGTCCTTCCTGTGGGAGTCGGCGGTCGAGACGTTGCTACACGAGGCGTTGCACACCTGCGGTCTGCTTGAAGCGAAGCAGCAGACCGCCTGACCGTCCACGGCCCGCGTAACCGGCACGAAAATCTTCCGTGACCTGGTCCTCGTCCGCAAGCAACGGGATACACCGCCCTACTCTCGGGCGGTTCTCCCGATACGCTTCGCTCCCCTCGTCCGCAGCGCGGACAAGTAACGTCCTGCCCGGCTACTGGCCGAGGAAGGGCACGTGCGTCACTTCTACGCTGGCGCCGACGAACACTTCGGTGGTGCTGCCCATCAGTGTGCCCTGCCAGGTACTTTCGCGACCGACGCGCAGACGCCGCACGTCCGGACAGAACAGCGATCCGACACCTTGCGAACTGCGGCCTATGCGACAGCGCTCACCGCGTCCGTAGAGGAGCAGGTTCTCGGGAACGATACCGCTCACCTCTATGGTGCCATCCACACCGAGGCGCAGCGGACCGCTCACCCTTATGATCACGACGTCGGTGGCCAACCCGGCAACCGTCAAAGTAGCGTGCGCGCGCAGCGTCAGGCGCGACATGTCGATTACTGCCACACCACTACCGCTCACGTCGATCACGTCATTCGAATTTCGATTGATGCGGTAATCGCCCGCGTCGAGGGTCTGGCCGAGACCGTCAAGCGTCGCAACCGCAGCGGCTAGCTCGCCCTGATCCGCCTCGCAGGTGGCAACCAAAGGGTGAGTGCCGGTCGTGTCCACGAACGTTCCGGCCGGCTCCTTTGCCAAGATCACACCGCCGGCAATCTCCGTTTCGCCGGTTCCCGGCACCACGGCGAACGGTTCGCGCCGCCCTACCTCGGCACCGCCCGTGACTATGTCTCCGCCCACAGACGCCTCCACACGGAAGCGCAGACCGAGGTCGGTAGTAGCGGTGGCTACCACATCACCGGGCGCCGAGCTGACGCCGCCAATCTCACCGATGTCACCGCACAGCGCACCGTCCTGAGTCGAGCCCAGGCCGGTCCGCACCCTGACCGTCTCGCCGGGCGCACCGCCGATGACGGCCCAGTCGCACGAGGCCGCCAGCACGGTCTCCGAGGTCGCAGTGCACACACCGGACTGACAGATGGCCGAGAGCGCACATGCGCTACCATCGAAGCAGGCATCGCCTTCGTTGATGGCATTGGCATCGCATTGATCGGCTCCTTCATCACAGAACGAGCTCGCACAATCCGAATCCAAGGCCGAGCAATCACGCGCCCCGCCGCCGCAGCTACCGGCCACGCACGCGTCGCCGTCCGTGCAGAACAGGCCGTCGTCGCAGCCCGTACCGTCGTCGGCGGTCGGGTTGGAGCACAAACCGGTGCCGGAATTGCAAACTCCGGCAACGTGGCAGTCGCCCAGCGGCGTACACACCAGCGGGTCGCTTCCCGTGCAGACCCCGGATTGACAGACGTCCGTCTGCGTACAGCCGTCGCCATCCGAACAGCCCAAGTCGTCTGCGACGGCGACATTGCTGCACAACGCGGTCACGGGGTCGCAGGAATCCAGTGTGCAAGGCTCGGAATCGTCACATATGACCGTCAACGTCCCGGAACACGTGCCGCCGGTGCAGGCATCGCTGGACGTACATGCATCGGCATCGTCGCAGCTCGCCGTGTTGGGTACGGCCGCACACAAGCCGGCTCCGTCGCAGGCATCGTCAGTGCATACGTTGCTGTCGTCACATGGGGTGCTCACCGGCTCTGCGAAGCCGCAGTCGCCTGCACAGCAGTCGCCATCACTGATATTGCCATCGTCGCAGACTTCCCCGCTGTCGCCCACGCCGTCGCCACAATCGGGCAGCACGCAGACACCGCGGCAGGTATCGGCAACGTCATCGCGGTTGCCCGCGCCGGTGCAACCATTGGCCGCCGTGCAAGTTCCACCGCCACAATCGACGAACTCGGTGGCCGCAGTGCACTCGTTGCCAATGTTGGGTCCGTCGGTGCAGCTCCCCGTACAGTCGGCCACTACTACACAAGCCAGCCCGTCGCGGTAACCGCCGTCGCAGGTGGCCGTACCATCGTCGCATTCCTCGAACGGCGGCGTTCCCGTGCTGTGCACGGCGCCGTCACCACACGTTGCGGGGTTGCACGAGTTGGTGCAGTCATCGCTGTCGACGCCGTTACCGTCGTCGCACTGCTCGGCACCGCCTCCCGGGCCTGTGGTGCAGCCGGCCTCCACGCAAAGTTCGCCGTCAGTACAGGTCGCATCGATGCACGTTGAGAGACAGGAGTCGCCATCCGAGGAATTGGCGTCGTCGCACTCCTCGCCAAGCCCGGCATCGGTGACCCCGTCGCCGCAGCCAGGATCGGTGCAATCGGCGCGACAAGCATCCGGTGTATCGTCGCTATTGCCGCCCGTGCAGCCGTTCGAGTCCGTACATGTACCGCCGCCGCAATCGATGAACTCGTTCTCGACGTCGCAGGCTTCGCCGACATTGGGGCCGGCGGTGCACACACCGCGACAGTCATCTCCGCTGCCGCACGTTTCACCGTCGCTGAAACCGCCATCGCAGGAGGCGGTGCCGTCGTCGCACTCTTCGCTGAAGTTGACGACTCCGTTACCGCAGCTTGGCGGCGTGCAGTTCGAGTCACAGGTATCGTTGTCCTCGGTGTTGCCGTCGTCGCATTCCTCCGCGCCCCCGCCCGGCCCGGTGCTGCAGCCCACCTCCGAACACACCGCGCCGTCACCGCAGGCAGCGGCCGTACAAGTGGACAGGCATGAGTCCGTATCCAGGGTGTTGGCATCGTCGCACTCCTCGCCCAGCCCGGTGTCGGTCACGCCGTCGCCGCAGCCGGCCAGCGTACAGGTCGTGCGACATGCGCCAGAGGCCGTATCGCTGTTACCGCCCGAGCACCCTGCCGACGGAGTGCAGGTGCCACCGCCGCAGTCGATGAACTCGCTAGCCACCTCGCACGGGGCGCCAGTGTTCGGTCCGGCACTGCAAATCGCCCCACAGTCGGTATCGGCCACGCAGGTTGCGCCGTCATCGAAGCCGCCCGAGCAAGTGCCCGGACCATCGTCGCAGTCCTCGCCGGCTTCGACTACGCCATCTCCGCAGATCGAACAGCTATCGTTCGCAAGTCCGTCATCGAAAAGGTCGCAGTCGCGGTCGATGCCATCCATCGCATTGATCATGCGGCACACGCGACACTCGACCTGACGACTGACGCAGTCGCCGAGGTCCTCGCCCACGCACAGACCCGGGAACGTAGCGTCGAGGTCCTCACCGGCGCACTTCTTGTCGATCTGGTCGACAAGCTTATCTTCGGCCCTGCCTACACGACCCTTCACGTCGGCGATGATATCGTCGAAGCAGCCTTCGAGGGCCGCGCCGGAGCCTATCGAGCCGTCGTTCAGGCCCGCTTTCTTGCAGGAGACGAAGAGCTTGAGCTTGGTCCGAACGATCTTGTCGTAGGCCTTGACGATGCTCGACTGGCACTTTGCCCCGTCAGCGTCGCTGTCGGCAAGAATGATCGCGGCACCGAGATCGGCGCCGAAAACGTCTGCGACCAGCTGGTTCTCATGGTCGATGGCGGCCTCGTTCACGGTGTCCGCCGACGTGTATCCAAAGTCGGGAGCCAGGCTGCATTTATTGACCTCGGCCGCCGTCGTCTTGTCCTCGAGCCTCGCGACCTTGCCTCTGGCGTCGTCCGCGAGGCAGGAGTTCGGAGCACCCACCGTTCCCTTCGCGATGCCACGCACGCAGCCGAGGGCCTCCTTGCCCTGTGCGCGAGCGACCTTGCTGCCGGCCGCGTTCATCGCATTGATACAGTCTTGCCGGTCGCTGTCCTGCGCAGTCTCGTCCCCACAATCGGCCGAGCAGCCGTCGCCATTGTCGGTGTTGCCGTCGTCGCAGCTCTCGCCGGCCGTTACGATGCCGTTACCACAAGCCGTCGCCGTGCAGTTGGAATCGCAGCCGTCGCCTTCTACCGCATTGCCATCGTCACATTCCTCATTGGTCTGCGCGCTGCTGTCGCCGCAGAAGCCGGTCACGATCTGACAGTCGGCCGAGCAGTAGTCGCCGTCGGCCACGTTGCCATCGTCACAGGTCTCATTGGTCTGCGTGCTGCCGTCGCCGCAGGAGCCGGTCACTGTCTGACAGTCTCCTGAACAATAGTCGCCATCGGCCGTGTTGTTGTCGTCGCAGGCCTCGAAGATCGACTCCAGCGTGCCATTGCCACATACCGAGTTGTCCTGACAAGTCGCATCGCAGCCGTTACCGTCGTCGGTTACGTTGCCGTCGTCGCAGTCTTCGTTGCCTTGCACTGCTCCGTCACCGCACGAGCCCGTTGCCGTCTGGCAGTCGCCCGAGCAGTAATCGCCGTCCGAGGTATTATTGTCGTCACAGGCCTCGAACAGAGGCTCTATCGTGCCGTTGCCGCACACCGAGTTGTCCTGGCAGGTCGCGCTGCAACCGTTGCCGTCGTCGGTCACGTTACCATCATCGCAGTCCTCGTTGGTCTGCGTGCTGCCGTCGCCGCAAGAGCCGGTGACGGTCTGGCAATCGCCGGAGCAGTAGTCGCCGTCTGCGGCATTATTGTCGTCACAGGTCTCGAACAGCGACTCTATCGTGCCGTTGCCGCATACCGAGTTGTCCTGGCACGTAGTGCTGCAACCGTTGCCTTCGTCCGTGGCGTTGCCGTCGTCGCAGTCCTCGATGAGGCTCTCGGTCGATCCGTTGCCGCATACCGAGTTGTCCTGACAGGTTGCATCGCAGCCGTTGCCGTCGTCGGTTACGTTGCCGTCGTCGCAGTCTTCGTTGGTTTGCGTGCTGCCATCGCCGCAGGACCCGGTCACCGTCTGGCAATCGCCGGAGCAGTAGTCGCCGTCCGATGTGTTGTTGTCGTCGCAGGTCTCGAACAGCGGCTCTATCGTGCCGTTACCACACACCGAGTTGTCCTGGCAGGTCGTGCTGCAACCGTTGCCCTCGTCGGTCACGTTACCGTCATCGCAGTCCTCGTTGGTCTGCACGCTACCGTCGCCGCATGAGCCGGTCACTGTCTGGCAATCGCCGGAGCAGTAGTCGCCGTCCGATGTGTTGTTGTCGTCGCAGGTCTCGAACAGAGACTCTATCGCGCCGTTGCCGCACACCGAGTTGTCCTGGCAGGTCGTGCTGCAACCGTTGCCCTCATCGGTTACGTTACCGTCATCGCAGTCTTCGTTGGTCTGCACGCTGCTGTCACCACAGGAGCCGGTCACCGTCTGGCAATCAGCCGAGCAGTAGTCACCGTCTGCCACGTTACCGTCGTCACAGGTCTCATTGGTCTGTGTGCTGCCGTCGCCGCATGAGCCGGTCACTGTCTGGCAGTCGCCTGAACAATAGTCGCCATCGGCCGTGTTGTTGTCGTCACAGGCCTCGAAGATCGACTCCAACGTGCCGTTGCCGCATACCGAATTGTCCTGGCAAATTGCGTCGCAGCCGTTGCCATCGTCGGTGACGTTGCCATCATCGCAGTCCTCGTTGGTCTGCGTGCTGCCGTCGCCGCAGAACCCGGTTACAGTCTGGCAATCGCCGGAGCAGTAGTCGCCATCGGCCGTGTTGTTATCGTCACAGGTCTCGAACAGAGGCTCTATCGTGCCGTTGCCGCATACCGAGTTGTCCTGGCAGGTCGTGCTGCAACCGTTGCCATCATCCGTGACGTTGCCATCATCGCAGTCTTCGTTTGTCTGCGTGCTACCGTCGCCGCATGAGCCGGTCACCGTCTGGCAGTCGCCCGAGCAATAGTCCCCGTCTGCCGTATTATTGTCGTCACAGGTCTCGAAGAGAGACTCTATCGTGCCGTTGCCGCACACCGCGTTGTCCTGGCAGGTCGTGCTGCAGCCGTTGCCTTCATCGGTGGCGTTGCCGTCGTCGCAGTCTTCGAACAGGCTCTCGGTCGATCCGTTACCGCACACCGAGTTGTCCTGACACGTCGTGCTGCAACCGTTGCCGTCGTCGGTTACGTTGCCATCATCGCAGTCCTCGTTGGTCTGCGTGCTGCTGTCGCCGCATGAGCCGGTCACAGTCTGGCAGTTGCCTGAGCAGTAATCGCCGTCTGACGTGTTGTTGTCGTCGCAGGTCTCGAACAGAGACTCCACCGTACCGTTGCCGCACACCGAATTGTCCTGGCAAGTCGTGCTGCAACCGTTGCCATCGTCGGTTACGTTACCATCGTCGCAGTCCTCGTTGGTCTGCGTAGTGCTGTCACCGCACGAGCCGGTCACGGTCTGGCAGTCGCCGGAACAGTAGTCGCCATTGGCCGTGTTGTTGTCGTCACAGGTCTCGAACAGAGACTCTATCGCGCCGTTGCCGCACACCGAGTTGTCCTGGCAGGTGGTGCTGCAACCGTTACCTTCGTCCGTGGCGTTACCGTCGTCACAGTCTTCGAACAGGCTCTCGGTCGATCCGTCGCCGCATACCGAGTTGTCCTGGCACGCTGTGCTGCATCCGTTGCCATCGTCGGTAACGTTGCCGTCGTCGCAGTCCTCGTTGGTCTGCGTGCTGCTGTCACCGCACGAGCCGGTTACAGTCTGGCAATCACCGGAGCAGTAGTCGCCGTCTGACGTGTTGTTGTCGTCGCAGGTCTCGAAGAGTGCCTCCACCGTACCGTTGCCGCACACCGAGTTGTCCTGGCACGT
>PIVZ01001224.1 GCA_003354045.1 bacterium | reverse complement strand
CGGTGAATGGCTGCGAGTAGGGATGGTTCTCGCCGAACAGGCGCTTCTGCACGAGCTTGATCAGCGTGGACTGCGGCTGAGCCTGCTCCTGCTGGATCCGGCCGAGGTAGCTCTTCTTCTGCCGCTCCAGCTCCTCCTCGGGGAAGCTGGGGCTGAGGACCACTTCGGTCATCAGCGCCAGGCCCTCGTCCATGCGGCTCTTCAGCACGTTGAGATTGAGCGAGGATCCGTCGAAGAAGCTGCCCGTATTGAGCCGGGCGCCGAGGCGGCGCGCCTCCTCGGCGATTTCGAGTGCGTCCATCGACCGGGTGCCCTCGTCGAGAAGCTCGGCCGTGAGCGAAGCGGTCCCCGGCTTACCCTGCGGGTCCGAGGACCAGCCGGACTTGACGCTCAGGTTGAACTGCACCAGGGGCAGCTCGTGCCTCTCGACCAGGTAGAGCTCCATGCCATTCGCGAGCGTAGCGTGCTGCACGACCGGCGGGTCAAAGCCCTCGTCCCGGCTCTCGCCGGGCATGACGCTGCGGTCCAGATCCACTTCGGCTGCGGCCATCTGACCCTGCGGTACGACGTGCAGAATGCCGCGGCGATCCAGGTCGATGTAGCCCTCGATGAAGGCATTGACGCTCTTCGTTGTAGCGCTGCGGTAGCGGTCGAGGTCCGCCTGCAGGAAACCGGGGTCTCCTGTGAAAGTGTTGTACTTGTTGAGCAGATCGGCCTTGCCGCCGAAACCGCCGACACGCTGCAGGCGGCGGATGTAGCTTGCTTCGAAGCTGGTCTGGGCGAGCTTGAGCTCG
>PIVZ01000588.1 GCA_003354045.1 bacterium | reverse complement strand
GATCTGTTGGCCGACGAGTTTGCCCAAGAGTGTCGTGACGGCGGCGAGCCATCGGTGCGATGGGCCGTAAGTTTCCGGACCGCGTCCTCAACGACGATCTTCTTCTCGAGCTGATGCACTCCACCAACGCCGGGCGCTACACCGAGCGCTGCAATCGTAGCGAAGTGACCCTGTCGCTTGCCGCGGATCGTCACGAAGACCTCGGCTAGTGCCTCGCTCGCGTTGACTGTGCCGCCGACCCAGTGTTGTGACCGCTCGAGGGCAATCGCTGGGGGCAACATACCGCCCCCAGTGCCAAATGCTGCCCCCTGATGGTGTATCAGCCGGTATGCGGGACTTCGCTGGATCAGCCTCTTTCCCCTTTACAAATCGAGCCTTAGAGTCTCCTAGCCGCCCAATCGGTTCCTTGGCACGGAATGAGCAACCACCGCAGCGTCGAATACACGGAGCCACACTGAGAATCGGCGATGGGCGGAGACACCGTCCGCGCCGCTGGTGTGTGGCTAGGAGTGCACCATGCGGCATAATCTCATCGCAAGTTTTTTCACTGGAATCTTGGCCCTGACCGCCGGCAATGCGCAGGCGGTGATCTCGGAGTTGTTCAGTTCGGACGCATTCGACATGAGCAGGGCAGGCTATTTCACGGAGGCCGACCCCGAGGACCGGTTCTACCTCCCAACCGGCGACGGCAACGTGGTCCGGCTTACCCCCGTTGGATTCCAGGATGCCGTCGCCATCGATCCGGAGCAGGTGGGCGTCGAGGTAGCGGACCTGCACTATCAGGACGGCTCACTATACGCCGCCGGGTTTAACACGAACAACGTCGTCCGGGTGAACCCGAACGGCACGATCGACGAACTCATCAACCTCCTCTCGCACTTCGACTCGCACGGCCTGGTCTTTCGTTTGGGAAGGTTCGTGACCGTTGCTCCGGATGGAACGGTCTACGCGGTCTCCGATGAGGACGGCCTGTTCCGAATCACCCCCGATGGCGAACTGAGCAAGATCACGGCGGCGATAGGGCCGATCGCGGTCAACGGTCAGGGGACAATTCACTACGTAGGAACCTTCAGTTCGATCGAGACTCTCACAAGCGACGGGGTACCCGGCAGATTGACCGATACGCTTCCGAACTTGGGACGTCTCGAGGCGATGAAAATAGATCTGGCCGGCAACGTGTACGCTCTGGGCAGGGACGGCCGCGCCGTGTCCAAAATCACCCCGTCGGGCGTGGCAACCGAGATCTTCGCTGCCGGGCATCCCGACTGCTGTCTGGATGTACCGACCTACCGGATGTTCGAAGTGAGTCCTCAGGGAACCGTCTATATCGGCTCAGCCGGGATAGCTTGCCAGGAAGTCTGTCGTATCTCTTCGGACGGTACCGTCACAAAAGTCCTTGACGAGACCGCCGACGGACGGCCCAATTACGTCTTCCAGCCTCGCTCGCTGGCACTGGGCCCATCCTCGGGCACGTTATTCGTCAGCGGCCCTGCTGTAGATCAAACGTTCAGCGGGCTGGCGGTGTTCCGCGTCGGGTCACCGATCCCGCCAGACTCGGATGGTGACGGCTACCCGAACAGCCTCGACAACTGTCCCAACGTCTCGAATCCGGACCAGGCCGACTCGGACAACGACACGGCCTACATCGCAGTCGGCGTGGGCGGCGGCCCGCTGACCCAAGGAGTGCTCTACCCCAAGGGCGACGCGTGCGATCCCTGCCCGCTGGTTCCCGACCAAGACGACTGCGACGCGACGAAGAATGCGACCGCGATCGTCGATGACCAAGCGCAGACCGTAACCACACCCGACGGCTCAGCCTCGGTCGACTTCCCATCCGGCGCCCTCGCCTCTCCGACCTCGGTGGTCGTCGCCGAAGACGCTCGGGCTCTTCCGACGTTCATCATCGGAACGAACCCTCCTCCCTGCCCGGAGAGACAGAGTACGACATGCTTCGAGACCCCGGCCGGCCGTATCGGCAACTGTAGCCCTTCCTTCTCGCCCTTGCTTTCGTGCCCGCCGACAATTTTCAGGACCACGAAAGCCACGCGGGCTACAATGAAACCTGCTGGCCAGACGTTCCTGCAGCCGGTTACCGTAACGTTGAGCTGGGACGATCGCGACAACGACGGCATGGTGGACATGGGGCATTGCAGTTCGGGTGTGGATGCCGGGCTGACCTGCGATGCCGACACCGACTGCACCGATAGCTTTTGCACCACCGATCCGAGCCGAGGCGATGTCCCGGCAAGCGTCAACAAGGACGAGCGGGGGCTCATCGCCATAAGAAACTCCCGCACGTTCGACCAAACCGGCATCGGGGGCAGCGGCACCTGCGAAGAGCATGCTCCGGGCGGCTCCTGTGAAACGGCAGGCGCCGATTGCGCCGCCTCGCCGAACTCAGCGCCCTTCACGGTCGCCAAGTGCTGTGATCGCGACGCCAACACGTGGGTCTTCGAGACCTGTGGTTTCAGCACCTTCACGGTCGGCGAGGTAGCCGACGGCTTGATCCCAGGCGGCGGTCGCGTCGACGGCGCTCGCGACTGCAGCCATGAGTGGTCGGTTCAGAACCCCTTCAACGCCGCCTCGAGGCCGTTCAACCGCAAAGGAATCGTCGGTGCCCGCCAAGCGTGCCGAGACGGAGACCTCAACTGCGACACGGACGGCGTAGCCAATGGCCGGTGCGTCTTCCGCGTCGGCAGCTGCTTCAACGTTCGAGACCGCCGCCTGTCGAGCAGCAGCGGCGCCTTGCGGTGCCAGCCGAGCGACGTTGCAACATGGGAACTGACCCGCCCCCGCCCGACCAGCCGCAGACCGGTCGAGGCCGTCAACGCCGTCTCGATCCGCGACACCGTCGCCGCTGCAGGCACATCGTCGATCGGCGGTCGCGACGCCCATCTGGTGACGTTTGACCCAGCGCTTACCGAGGAGAATCAATGTACGAGCCTTGCGGAGATCAGCGTCCCGACGGGTCGCGCTCGGTTGCGGGTGCGTACAACCGGGGCAACGGGCCGCTCGGACCGCGACCGGCTCGTTCTGACCTGCCTGCCTGGCTCGTAGCGGAAGAAAGCCGAAACTTGCGCGCCAGACCGCGCATGGTGCCAAGAGTCAGACGACGCCTACAGGCCGCGAGACGACGAACCCGAGCGTCCTCAGCGTGAACGGGCAAAATATGCACTAGTACTCGACACATCGATCGAGGGACCATGACACGACTCGGCCCGCTGGCTCGAGCCTTCCCTCAGGGCGGCGGTACGTCAATAATCCCGGTGCGGATGAG
>PIVZ01001223.1 GCA_003354045.1 bacterium | reverse complement strand
GCCAACCGCCGAGTTCGGTGACGAACAAGTCGTCGAGTCCCGAGCGAAAGCCGTGCAGGTCGGCGGCCAGCGCTGCGAAGCGTTCGGGGCGCATCATCCGCACCCTGGCCACTACTCTCAGCAAGGCGGGAGTCGGTGCGGTGAGCATGGCCCGCAAGGTTTCTTCTTCAGGAGGCGCGCCGAAGAGCCGACGGTGCGAATCGTAGGCGTCGGTGAGCAAGTCGAGCGAAGAAGTCACCGAACTCACCAGTTCTCGCTGTGCCAGCAGTTGCGAGAAATCGCGTAGTCTCTCCAGCATCGCGGTGTGATCGTCGAGACCTTGCCGGCGCGGCTCGAGCAGAAACGAAACCGAGGCTATGCCACCCCAGAGTCGTTCCGCTCTTTCCGTCTCGCGAGTAATGTGGTGCTCGGGTCCGAACAGACGGGGGAAATCGGGACTCAGGGTCAAGCGCGAGAGCCCCGGGGCAGTGGATGCCAGAGCCAGGGCGAACAAGGGAATGAGCAGCGCCGGCTTGTGCAAACGCGTGAGCAGGTGGACTCGGGTGAAAGCTCCTGTCGATCCGCGTGGATCGAGACGTTTCAAGGCCTGAGGCAAAAGGGTGAAAGAGGACAGCAGGGCCAGCGCGGCACCGGCGGCACAGATGGCGCCGAACTGGAGTATCTGCGGCAAGGAACTCCACATGAGAGCGCCGAAGCCGGCCACCGTGGTGAGCGAAGTCCACAGACAAGGTCGCCATAGCTCGGACAGCGCCGCGTCTGCCGCGCGCGGCGGATCGAGTCGTGCGCGCGAGCGGC
>PIVZ01001222.1 GCA_003354045.1 bacterium | reverse complement strand
TGGCGAGAAGGTTCATGTGGTAGGGGGAAGCGTAGAGCACCGTGGCGTGGGCCTCGGCAGCAAGATCGAGAATCGGCCCCGCAAGGGATTTTGATGGCAACAGGATCGTCGCGCCGTAGCGTAAATAGAGGTGGATCGACACCACGAAATGGTGCGCCATGGGCAGTAGCCAGAGAATCGCGTCGTCAGGGCCGATGCCGAGCGCTTCGTTGGCCGCCTCGAGCCTCTCCGCGATGCGCCGGTGCCCGAGCACCACGCCTTTGCGAAGACTCGTTGTGCCGGAGGTGAAGCGCAGATAGGCGGGACCGACAGCGCGGAAGGCACTCTCCGCTGCGGGCTCCAGGTCCGCGTCATCGAAAGAGGTAAATCCCAGAGCCTCCTCGGGGGAAGGCGGCAACCCTACGAGATGGTGGAGGCGTGCGCGCCTCGCGAACTCGGCGAGCACTGTGGCGTTGTACTCGTCGGGAATCGGCACCAAACAGGCATCGGCCGCGAGTACGCCGAGCGCCGTTTCGACGAAGCGTGCGCCTTGTGGCGCAGTCACGCCGATTCTCTCTCCCGGGCGAACTCCACTGTCGCGAAGCGACTCGGCGACTTCCTCGGCGTGTGCGACGAGTTCCGCGTAGGTGATCGTTGTGGAGCCTTCACCCACCCCGGTGCGAATTGCCGGTCGGTCGGGCGCACTCGAAGAAACGTTACGTATGAGGCTGAAGACGTTCATAGGTTCCATCCGGTCTGTGCGAGTGAAGCGATCTGCCGCCGCACCAGTGGAGGATGGTGGCGCAGGCGCTGCAC
>PIVZ01001221.1 GCA_003354045.1 bacterium | reverse complement strand
GGGATGCTTCTGCAAGGTAGACTTCAGCTGCTCGAGCTTGCCAGCATCGAAATCTCCCGAGCTCAGGCACAGATCCACCGAGCGCGCCGCCTGGCACCTGGCTTCGGTCAAGGGAACGATCTGTTCGGCAATGATCTGTGCCTTGCGCGAGAAGTCGGGCGCGTGGACGTCTTCGTCGCCGCCTGCCGCCGAACGGTCGCTGGCCTCGCCGAACTCCACCTTGCCTTCCACCAAGACGGCCTCGCGGCCGACGATGGCGGCCTCGCAGCGACGATAGGTCTCGGGCCACGCGATTACCTCGACGCCGCCGCCCTGGTCTTCCAGGACGAAGGTCGCGTAGCGGTCTCCCTTGCGGCTGTTCTTTCGCTTTACGCTGTTGGTCACTCCCGCCAATCGAACCTTCTCGCTGTCACGCTGCGTTCCAAGATCGACCGTGGTGCCCGTCCCCAGGAGTTCGAGATCCGACTTGTAGCGATCCAACGGATGTCCACTGATATAGAAGCCGATGGCGTCGTGCTCGGCCTGAAGCTGCTCGAGCATGTCCCACTGCGGAACGTCCGGCAGCGGCTGCTCGGGTTGGCTCGAGCCATCGGCGGCTCCGAACAATCCCATCTGGCCAGCCGCTCGGTCCTCTCCTACGCGCACCGCCCATGCCAGCGAAGCATCCAGCCCGGCGAGCAGCCGCGCACGCGAGCCATCTATACTGCTCAAGGCACCGGCCTTGAGCAGGCTCTCGACGATCCTGCGGGTCACCTGGCTACCGTTGCAGCGCAGGCAAAAATCGCCCAGCGTCTC
>PIVZ01001220.1 GCA_003354045.1 bacterium | reverse complement strand
CGCTTTCGCCATGCGCAAGGAAATCCGACCACGGCGTCGTGCCTTCATCGACCTGCCCGCCCTCGCCGGCTCTCAGCAAAACGATTTGCTCTAGCGCGGGTAGCTCGGCCACCGGCCGCTCGGTCCCGGCCCCGCCGAGAGCGTCGCGCAGCATCGTGACATAGGCCGTCCCGAGAAACTCACCCACGGTGCACAGGATGCGAGCACCGCTCTTCTCGAGGATGTAGCCGGCCTCGGCACCCTTCATACGGGTGTTGAGAGGAACGAGCACGCCGCCGGCCGACTGGAGGCCGATGGCGGCAACGATCCATTCGTGGACGTTGGGAGCCCAGATCGCCACCCGGTCGCCCGGCTCCACTCCGGCGGCGCAGAAGGCCCGGGCCGCGTTCAGCCCCGCATCCCGGAGTTCGGTGAAGCTGAGCGTGAGGTCGCCCTCTTCGATGGCATTGGCCTCACCGAAGCGCTCGGCCGCCAGCTGAACCAGGCCCGGGATCGTCTGCTCGCTCATCTCCATCTTCGCCTCCTACCCGCGGCCTGCCAGGTTCCCCATAGGTTGCCGCAGCAAGGCTCTAACCTTTGCTTTGCGGGTCTGCAAGAAGAGGCACGCTCGCACACAAGAGCTACGACTCTGACCTCGAGATCCGCATTCCGACCCCCAGTCGGGAGGGTCTCGACCACTCGGGCCGAGGAATCCCAGGGCTCAGCGCATCGCGCCGGCATCCCTGCCGTGCACACAAAGTGAAGCCAGGACTGGGTTTTCCTCGATGGGAAGGCGCCGATTCCGGGCGTGGCGCTTG
>PIVZ01001219.1 GCA_003354045.1 bacterium | reverse complement strand
CGCTCTGCGATCCAGGGCCCGACCTCGAGGCCCTCCCAGGGGGTGATGTTCGGCACGTCCTCGAGGCGCCCCTCCTCGGAGTTCACGAGCCCGGCGCAGGCGAGGCCTAGCGCGCGCAGGTCGCGCACGCGCAGGCCCGCCGATGCCACGAAGCCGCGGATCCGCTCTTCCAGTCCTTGCAGTATGAGATCGGGGTCGACGCCCAGGGCAGCGGTTTTGAAGCGCGCGCGCTTCACCACGGCGTGCTTTCCGTTCAGAAGCGCGGCCTTGATGTTTGTTCCGCCGACGTCCAGACCGAGGCTCAGTCGCGCCATGCCTGCCTTTCGGGCCAGCTAGGCCAGCTTCCCGTCGCTCCCGGCGTCGAAGAAGTGCACCTTGCTCATGTCCAGCATCAGCGAGATCGTATCTCCGACCTTCGCCTCCTGGCGAGGGTCGACACGGGCGACGAGCTGCCGTCCCGAAGCGTCCACATAGAGGAAGAGTTCGTTGCCCATCGGCTCGATGACATCCACCTTGGTTGACACCGCGTGCCCTTCGGCACCCGACGGCATGTACTTCGGGGCGTGGATGTCCTCCGGCCGGATGCCGAGAAAGACATCCTTGCCTGCCAGCCCGCTCAGGCGATCCGCCTGCCGGCCGCCGAGGGGCAGCTTGCCGAGCCCGCTCTCAAAGAACAGGCCGCCGTCCGTGGTTACCTTGCCTTCGAGGAAGTTCATCGCCGGGGAGCCGATGAAGCCGGCCGTGAATCGATTGCCGGGATGATTGTAGAGGTTCAGCGGCGTGTCCACCTGCTGGAT
>PIVZ01001218.1 GCA_003354045.1 bacterium | reverse complement strand
GGGATCAGTGACACGCCTTCGGGCAGTGACGCACGCACACTTTCGACCTTCTCGTAGAGCCGCTCGATCACTTCCGAGGTGTTCTCGCCGAAGAGCTTGAGCACCATGCCGGAGACGACTTCCTCCTGTCCGTCGCGACTGACCACGCCGCGGCGGATTTCGTTACCGTATTCCACCTCCGCGACATTGGCGAGCCGAACCGCCCCGCCGTCTTCGACCTTGATCGGGATACTGCGGATATCGTCGAGGCTTTCGAGCAGGCCCATTCCGCGGACGAGGTACTCTTCCGAGCCCATGACCAGGAACTGGCCGCCGACGTTCTCGTTGTTCTCCCTGACCGCCTCGACGAGGTCGTCGAGCGACAGGCCGTACCGCAGCAGGGCGTCGGGGTCAACGCGAATCTGGTATTGCAGGACGTGCCCGCCGATCGACAGGATGTCCGTGACGCCCGGCACCGTCTTGAGTTGGAACTTCACGACCCAGTCGTTGAGCTCGCGCAGGTAGGTGTTGGGGTCCTTGCCCTCGGTGTCCACTTGGTCGTCGAGCGTTAGATAGTAGATGAAGATCTGCCCGAGCCCGGTCGAGATCGGTCCCAGCGTGGGCTGTTCATCCATCTCCGGTAGCTCGGCCATGGCCGCGCCGAGCCGCTGGTCCACGAGTTGGCGCGCGAAGTAGATGTCCACATCGTCCTTGAAGTAGACGTAGATCACCGCCATTCCGAATGCGGAGGTAGATTTGATCTGCGTCACCCCGGGAAGGCCGTTCATTGCCGACTCGATGGGGTACGTGATGAGTCGC
>PIVZ01001217.1 GCA_003354045.1 bacterium | reverse complement strand
GTTGAACGGGCTACTGAAGTAGATCTTGCCGGCATTCAGGTCGAGGGCGATTCCGGCAGCGGCACCCTTGGCCACGAGTAGCTCTGCATTCGATCCGTCGAGATCTGCTCGATGCACGCCGCCTGCCGCCCAATACATCTTGCCGGCGGCCAGGTCGAGGCTGATTTCGGCGGGGCTGGAGTCCACCGTGACTAGGTTCTCGACGTTCGAGCCATCCAGGTCAGCACGCTGAACAAACAGGTTGTCGCCCCCGGTGAGGTACATCTTGCCGGCGTCCGGATCGAGGGCGATACCTCGGACGTGCCCGGTTAGGTTCACGAGGAACTCGACGCCGGAGCCATCCAGGTTGGCGCGATGCACGTCACCTTGGCCCACATCGGTCCAGTAGATCTTCCCGGCGGTCACGTCGAGTGCGATGGCGGCGGGCAGGGACAGGCCCGTCAGCACGTCTTCGACATTCGTGCCGTCGAGGCTCGCACGTTGAATCTTTCCGGTGCCGCCGTCAGCCCAATAGAGCTTTCCGGCGGCCGAATCGATCGCGATCCCCTCCGGGAAGCTCAGCCCGAGCGCCAGCACGTCCTGGACGTTCGTGCCGTCGCGATTCGCACGCTGGATCTTGCCTGTACCCGAGTCAGTCCAATACACATCGGCAACGGCAACCGTGTTCGCGCCGGCCCCGCTCGCAGTGGCTATGAGGGAGACCAATACCGCCGTGCGCGATCGTTGCTTGTCGAGATACATGTACGACTCCCATCTTGCGGATGAACCCGTGACCTACGGCCACATCCTCCAAGTTGA
>PIVZ01001216.1 GCA_003354045.1 bacterium | reverse complement strand
ATGGAGGCGATGCCATCGGCCTTGAGCCTGACTTTGTCGGGGTCGAGGCCATGATGCTGCGCATAGACCATGTTCGCGGCCTTGACCGGGTCCTTGAACATGAAGACTTCGGCTTGCTCGAACGACACGTCGATGGAGCAGCATCGGTCGAGCATGTCGGCTACCTTGAACGCGATCCAATCTCCAAAGAGGTAGTGCTTCTTGACGAGCTTCATTACCTCTGCGCACGTCTCCGCGCAGAGAGAGTCGGCGAAGCCCTCCGGGTTCATGGGGAACGCCTCTTCTAGTTCGTCCACCATCCGTATTCCCTGCTTCCCCCGAGCGTACCGGCGCTCGCTAGCCCGGCGCCACCGGTGCCCGGGGCCGAAGGGGTGTCCGCCGTCGTTAATCGCGGCGAAGTTCATCTGCTGCCAGAAGTCTGCAGCATCCTGCGTCGCCATCCAACACGCTACCCCCACATCGTAGAAGCACCAATAGGCGAGGAGGAAGCGATTGCGTCGTTGCCACCCCCAGTAGCCGCTATCGGCGGGCTGCCCCAGCTTGTAGAGGGCGATGTACACCGGGTCGAGGTCGCCCGACGCGAGGAGGTGCTCGCCGAAGTCCTTGATGCTCAGCCGCTCGTAGCTCATCTCGCTCTCCAGTTCCAAACGTCGTCCAGATGTGAAGCAAGCCGGGGCGACGTAGGTCGCCCCGGCTCGTTCTTGCCGGCGATGGGTCTACGAGGTGATGACCTTGATGACCCGGCTCTTGCTCTCCTTGAGGCCGTAGCCGCAGGAGTGGTGGAGGAGGCGGACGCCC
>PIVZ01000587.1 GCA_003354045.1 bacterium | reverse complement strand
CATACGTGCAGGCCGTTCTTCGCCTCCCTGCACTCCATGGCCACTCCCGGTCCCATCACCTCGGAGAGGCCGTAGCAGTCCACGGCGTCGATGCCGAGAAGCGACTCGATCTGCCGGCGCATCTCCTCGCTCCAGGGCTCGGCGCCGAACATGCCGAGGCGCAGGCGTGAGCTCTGTGGGTCGATACCGGCGCGCTGGGCTTCTTCGGCTATGTTGAGGGCGTAGGAAGGCGTGCAGCCGAGTGCGTCCGCTTCGAAGTCCTCGATGAGCATGACCTGTTTCTGGGTCTGGCCGCCCGACATGGGGATCACCGTGGCTCCCAGCCGTTCGGCTCCGTCGTGGAATCCCAACCCGCCGGTGAACAACCCGTAACCGTAGGCGTTGTGAAAGCGGTCGCCGGCGCGCAGGCCGGCAGCCGTCATCGAGCGCGCCATGAGGTCTGCCCAGTTGTCCAGGTCGCCGCGGGTATAGCCGACCACGGTGGGCTTGCCGGTGGTACCGGAGGAGGCGTGTACGCGCGCAACCTGTTCCATGGGAACCGCAAACATGCCGAAAGGGTAGCTGCGGCGCAGGTGGTCCTTCTCTGTAAAGGGGAGGTTGCGGAGGTCGTCGAGGCTTTCGAGGTGTCTCGGCGCGAAGCCGTGTTGGTCCATGACCTCTCGGTAGAAACTCACCGCTGAGTAGCAACGCTCGACGGTCGCCCGGAGACGCTCGAGTTGTAGTGCCGCGAGCTTTTCGCGCGGCGTCGTCTCCACGTCGCTATACACGGTGCCTGGCCCCCTTTTTCGATCAGTCGCTCTCGAGGCGGCCGCTGAGAGAGTCGGAGCGGCGAAACACGGTGCCCGTGAAAACGCCGACCAGCGTACCCTCGCCGGTATGCACCTCGACTCTGTAGAGTGCCGTCCGTTTGCTCCGTGTCACTTCCTCGGCCACGGCCACGAGTACGTCGCCTTCCTTGCTTGCGGCCGGATAGCTTATCTGTGCGGCGAGGCTCACCGCCGCCGTGCCGTGAGAGTTCGACGCCGCGGCAAACGCGAAGTCGGCCGTGGCAAAGGTCAACCCGCCGTGGCCCAGACCCACCGCGTTGATGAGGTCGGCCGTTACCGGCACGGACACCCGGCAGAAGCCGGGCCGGATTTCATCGAGGCGAATGCCGAGGAAGCGGGCGAAACGGTCGTTCTCGGCTATCCAGCGGCCGACCTTCTCGGCGCGCGCCTGTTCCTGCTCGGGGGTCAGCTCTTCATCCATCACGTTCGACCGGTCTCGGCACGTTAGGGGATTTCCCGGGCCCTCTCAAGGAGGCTGGCGAGAGCCGGCGGATTCAGGAGCCGCTGCCGAGAGTGAAGTAGACGGTGGCGCCTTCCTTGACCTTGCTCTCGGCCCAGACTTTGCCTCTGTGAAGGTCCGCGATCCGCTTCACGGTGGCCAAGCCGATGCCGTGACCGTCGAACTCATCTGCTCTGTGCAGACGCCGGAAGGCGCGGAAGAGCTGGCTCGCGCAGTCCGGCTCGAATCCCACGCCGTCGTCACGGATGAAGAGAACGTCTTCGTCTTCGATCCGGGTCTTGCCGACCTCGACACGCGCCGTCTCGTGCTTGCTCGTGAACTTCCAGGCGTTGCCGATCAGATTCTCCACCAGCACTTGCAGGAGAACCGGTGTTCCACGCACGATCAGATCGGGCGCGATATCGAACGTCACCTTCCGCTCGGGCTCCGAGCATTGAAGACTCGCGGCCACTTCGCGCGCGATTTCACTCAGGTTGACGTTCTCCCAGCGGATTTCGGTTCGAGTAATGCGCGAGAGCGCCAGCAGAGCGCCGATGAGCTCGTCCAGGCGCCTGCTCGCCCGTCGCATGCGTTCGACCAAATCCTTGCCGTCGTCGTTGAGAGTGTCGCCGTGTTCGTCGAGTAAGATCTTGCCGAAGCCTTCGATGCCGCGAAGCGGGGTGCGGAGATCGTGGGAGACCGAGTAGCTGAAGGCCTCGAGTTCCTTGTTGGCCGCTTCGAGCTGGGCAGTGCGCTGTCGCACCCGGCGCTCCAGTTTCCCGGTGAACTCGTGTCTCTCTTCCTCGGCACGCTTGCGCGCCAGGGCGTTGGCGATTATCCCGGCGAACACGCGCAAGAGCGCGATGCTCTCTTCCGTCCACTTCTTCTTTCGGCGGATGGACGCGAAGGTGATGAAACCAGCCGGCGATCCGCCGAGCGACATGGGTGCCGTTACCAGCGTCTTGATCCCGCGTCTCGACAGCAGTGCCGCTTCGGCCGGTCCGGCACCGTTCGGCCTGTCGCTGTCAGGGACATGCACGACCTCGCTAGTAGAAAGTCTCTCGTGCCATTGCGGAAGGTCCGCAAGGGGGACCTCCACGAGGAGTTCCAGGTTTCCGCTGGCATCGCCTATGCGGCATCCATGTGCCAACTTGGCCTTCTCGGCGCTATCTTCGAGCAGGTAGACGCCGCAACGGTCCACGCCGGTGAACTCGGCAATCTCCTGGACGGCTCCGTCGATTGCACCGTCGATCTCGGATGCCGGAAGATTGATGAGGCGCATGGAAAGTGTGGCCACGAGGCGGTCGAACTCGTTCCTGTAACGAAGCTCTTCCTCATTTCGCTTGCGCTCCAGAGCGCTCACGACCATCTCGGTCACGAGCCGGGTCAGTGCGGCGAAATCCTCCGACCATTGCTGGCCTCGTCTGGACGAGGCAAAGCAGGCAAAGCCCACCAGGTCGTCTTGCACGGTCACCGGTAGCAGCAGAGCCCATGGCTGCTGCAATTCCTCGTAAAGCGCCCTCTCTGCCGCTGCATTATGAGGAAGCGAGTCGAGGTCGGTGAGGAGTATGGCCTCGCCCCGTAGGAAGGCTTGGTACGACCAAGCGAACGGAGCGCCCTTCATGTTGACGAGTCTGCCCGCCAGCGGCTCGAGGCCATCTGAGCACCATTCATGTGTAACGCTCCAGCTCGTTCTTCTCTCGTCAGCGAACAGCGCGACCAGTGCGGCGTCCAGGCCCGTGAACTCGGCTACCGCCTCGATTGCTTCACGGATGCCCTCGTCTATCTCTTCCGAGGAGAGCCTGATGAAGTTGGTGGAAAGCTTGGCGAGAAGAGTCTCGAACTCGAGCTCTTGCCGCAGTGTCGCGACGGTCGCATTCGTCGAGCCATCGTCGTCGGCCGGGCATTCTTCGACCGAGGTCTCGCGTGAGACAGCTACGCGGTCAGCCATGGCTGGCCATGGAATGCCATGGAGGCTGCAGAGGCTACTTGGGAGATAACGTCAAGATAATTAATGCCGCTGGACAT
>PIVZ01001215.1 GCA_003354045.1 bacterium | reverse complement strand
CGCCTCGGGCGTCTACTTCGTGCGGTTGACGACACCGGATTTCGCCGCCTCGAGCCGGCTCACCCTCGTGAGGTGAGCGGGTCGAGTTCCCGGCGTCTCGGGCAGTCGTACATACCTACAACGTGCCGCAGTCGGATCCCTTTGCACAGGCTGGAGCAGATGAAAGATCCCCACCACGCGGCTCGGCAAGCCCGTCCGTGTCCTGGCTGAAGGCCGTCAGCGGGCCATTCTGGAGATCCAGTTGCATGGCTAGCGGCACGACGCGCTGGAACGCCCCGGTAGCTCTCGCCACCGGGGCTCCCGTCGCCCAACCGCTCGATCGGCTCGTAATGAGTCTTCCTGTGCGCCGGCCTACCTGAGCAGTGTCATCTTGCGAGCGTCGGTGTGCTCACTGGATTTCAACGAGTAGAGGTAAATCCCTGACGGCACGGGTCTCCCCAGCTCATCTCTACCCCGCCAGATCGCCCGGTGCCTACCGGGCGTCAGTCTGGAATCGATAAGTGTCTTGACGTGCCGGCCGTGTCGATCGTGGATCAGGGGGGCCTGGGCGCCCTCGGGTTTCCAGGAACTGTCCGGCAGAATGGATACTGACGCGGCCAGGAGCAAGATCACGACGTGCAGTACGGCCTGCCAGCGATGACGCAGTTTGCTGATGATGAGGTGGGCATATGCATAGCCGGCGAGAAGCAGCAGCTGGAAGAAGAGCAGGCAGGACGGCCAGACTGACGGCGTGCGACCGTACCAGGGGAGGAGATGCTTGCTGACGAGGGGTTGCACCTGGAAGACCAGGAAGGTGCTCA
>PIVZ01000586.1 GCA_003354045.1 bacterium | reverse complement strand
AGCTGTTGTGCGCATTAACCGAGCTCCGCGATCGCGTCGGTGCGAGGTTTGCGGGACTGACGGATGCCACCGATTGGGTCTACAGTGACGGCGACGTCGCGCCCACGGGCACCGAGCGGCTGTGGGGTGCTTCGGTGCTCTCGCAAGCGCATGCCGAGCTCAGCCTCGGCCTGCTCGGACTGCGGCCACAGGCAGCGATCGGCTACTCCTCGGGAGAGAGCAACGCCTTGTTCGCGCTCGGTGCGTGGACGGACATGGACTCCATGCGCGAGGAGATCGAAACCTCCGCGATGTACGAGCGCGAGCTCGGTGGCACGTTCGACGCCGTCGCCCGCGTTTGGGGCGAGCCGGTCCGTTGGGCGGTCTGGAGCATCTTCGCTCCCATCGAAGAGGTTCGAGCGGCGCTGGTCTCCGAGCCGCGCGTTCATCTCGCCATCGTCCACACGGCTCGTGACTGCGTGATTGCGGGCGAGGCCGCCGCTTGCGAGCGCATCGCCGGCATGTTCTCAGCCGCACGCACCCGCAAGCTCGACTACAACCTGGCGGCCCACGTGCCCGAAGTAGACGCGTTTCGAGATCAATGGCTCGCCATCCACAGGCGCAAGGTCACGCCGGTTGACGACGTGCGCTTCTACACCGGCGCCGACAACCGCGCCTACCGGGCCGAGAGCGAAGCGTGCGCCCGCGCGATCCTCGGCCAGGCGTGCCACACGCTCGATTTCTCGAAGACCATCGAGCAGGCGTGGGCCGACGGCGTGCGTGTATTCGTCGAACACGGCCCGCAGGCTGCTTGCAGCGGATGGATCCGCGAGGTGCTTGGCGATCGCGCACAAAGCGTGGTGATCACTGCGCTCGACCGCAGCGGCCACGGCTTCGAACAGATCTTCGATGCGGCCGCAGCGCTGCTCACCGCAGGTGTCGCAGTCGATACCACGGCGCTCGCGGAGCGGTTCGCCGCACCTGCCGCGAAAACGGACAGCGCGGCCGTTGGTGACACCGCCGCCGGTGACACCGCCGCCGGTGACACGGCCGCCGGTAACACAGCCGCCCGCGACGTGACTGCCGGCCGTACGACCGCCCGCAAGCCGATGGCTCTGATGACCGTTGCACCACACCCGCAGGCCGTTCGTCTCTCGCGGCCGCCACGTAGAGACGCGAGCGATGACAGATTGGAGCTTCCAGCTTTGAATGAAGAGACTTCCGACCCTGGCGAGCTCCAGATCATGCAGCCGGCGCCCGCGCTGCCTCCCGTGCTGTATGACATGAACGAGAGTACCGGCGCTACCACGGTAGGCGCGGATGCTGGCGGCGCCGGCCCGGTTGCCGCCGTTGCCACCGGCGCCGTTCTGCCGGGCTCCGCGCCGACGGGGGCCGTACCGATGGACTTCTCTCCAACCGATGCCGCAATGACGGTCAGTCCTGCGCCAGCCGGCGCTGTTGCGCCAGTCAGCCCCGCACTGGCACCCGACGAGCCGAGCGCTGGCGCAGACACGACCGCGCTGACGCTGTGGCGCGAGCAGATGGAAGAGTTGAACCGTGTGCACCAGGAGTTCGTCACTCACCAGACCGAGGCGCACGCGCGCTTCCTGGCGCTGCAAGCGCAGACCTGGACGAGAGCGGCAGGCGAGACGGCCGGCGTCCCGGCACAGTCAGCCAGTGTGGCACCAGTGGCGCCGAGCGCGATCGCCACGCCGATGCCCCAGGGCATCCCGGTAGCGCAAGTGCCCCCGAAAGCGAACGGTACGGCAAAGGCTATCGCGCCAACCTCTGTCGGGCCGACGTTCGATCGCAAGCAACTCGAGGTGCACGCATCGGGCCGGATTTCCGAAATCTTCGGAGAACGCTTCGAGCAGCAAGACGACTACGCACGCCAGGTGCGCATGCCGGAGCCGCCGTTACTGCTCGCCGACCGCGTGACCGGTCTCGACGCCGAGCCGGGGTCGATGGGCAAGGGAACGATCTGGACCGAAACCGACGTTCGCCACGACAGCTGGTACATGAACGAGGGCCGCATGCCGGCGGGCATCACCATCGAGTCGGGACAGGCCGACCTGATGCTCATCTCTTATCTCGGCGCCGACTTCATCAACCGAAGCGACCGCGTCTACCGTCTGCTCGGCTGCAACCTTACCTACCATGGCGACCTTCCGGAGCCGGGCGAGACGCTCTGCTATGAAATCCACGTAGACGGACACGCGCGCCAGGACGACGTGCGGCTCTTCTTCTTCCACTACGACTGCCGGGTAAACGGCGAGCTACGGCTGCGGGTGACCGGCGGTCAGGCGGGATTCTTTACAGACGAGGAACTGGCCGACTCGGCCGGCATCCTGTGGACGCCAGAAGAAGCCGACATCGTCGAGACACCGCGGCTCGAACCGCCCGATGCAGTCTGCACGAAGTCGCGCTTCGATCGCGACGACGTCCGTGCCTTCGCCGACGGCCGCGCCTTCGACTGCTTCGGCCCCGGGTTCGAGCTTGCGCAAACCCATACCCGCAGCCCTTCGATCCAGGACGGACGCATGCTGTTCCTCGACGAGGTCTCAGAGCTCGATCCGAGCGGTGGGCCATGGAAGCGCGGCTACCTCAAAGCGGAAGCTGCCATCGACGAGCACGACTGGTTCTTCGACGGCCACTTCAAGAACGATCCGTGCATGCCGGGCACGTTGATGTTCGAGGGCTGCGTGCAGACGATGTCCTTCTACCTCGCCGCCATGGGCTTTACGCTGCGGCGCGATGGGTGGCGTTTCCAACCGGTCGCCGGGGAGCCGATGGAGATGCGTTGCCGCGGGCAGGCCACGCCGGAATCGAAACGGCTCATCTACGAGGTCTTCGTCGAGGAAATCGTTGCCGGCCCCGAACCAACCGTGATTGCCGACTTGCTATGCACCGTAGACGGTCGCAAGGCTTTTCACGCCCGCCGCGTCGGCCTGCGGCTGGTTCCTGACTGGCCGCTGTCTAGCCGGCCGGAGCTGACGACTTCCTACCGGGAGCCGAAGCCGGTCGCCGTCGTGCCGACGGCAAGCGGCGACTTCGCCTTCGGTTACCAGTCCCTGCTTGCGTGCGCTTGGGGCAAGCCCTCGGACGCCTTCGGCGACATCTACGCTGCCTTCGATGGACCGCGCCGCATCCCGCGCTTACCCGGGCCTCCTTATCACTTCATGTCGCGTGTGCTCCGCGTGGACGGCGAGCTCGGCGTCCCCGAGTCCGGCATCTCGGCCGAGTTCGAGTACGACGTTCCGAGCGACGCCTGGTACTTCGACCACAACGGCGTTCGCACCATGCCGTTCTGTGTGGTGATGG
>PIVZ01000061.1 GCA_003354045.1 bacterium | reverse complement strand
TTCTTCCGGGTCTTTTGGCGGCAGCTCGGCCGGCAGTACTTCCGACTCTTCGACCACTCGTCCTATTTCACAGCCCAGCTCCCCGGAGGAGAGGTGGCAGCCACCGGCGTAGGTTATCGCGACACCGCGCCTTGGGCCGTAGCCGTCCTGCGTACATTGAGCTCGGCACTCTACGCCGCGATGCTCTCGATGACGGTGATTGGACTGCTCGCCTATCCCTGGAGGCGGGCCGCGTTCGGCCGCGCGAGCTGGCTCGCCGTTCTCGTAGGCTTCATTGGCTACAACCTCGGCATCTTGCTCGTCCTCCACGTCGTCTCCCGCTACCGGGTGCAGATGCTGCCGACTTTCTTCCTTTTCGCGGCCTATGCCGTCACCTCTTGGCTCGAGGCACGTGAGGCGGGGTCTTCTGGGCTGGCTCGCCTGCTCGGCGAGAATGCCGCGTCGCGCAGGCTCCGTGCGGCTGCCGTAGCGCTGATGCTGTTTCTGGCTTTCGCAGGCCCGATCTTGGATAGTTGGAAGCTATGAGAATCACCATCGCCAGAACCATGGTCGTGGCATTCGCGATCACACTCGGTGCCGCGTGCACGGCAACGCGAACGCCCACCGTGCCTGGGGCCACGACTGACACGGAAGCTGCCACGGCCGAGGCGGCCGCCGAGACCGCTCTCAAGAACACGGTGCGCTGGGCAACGGCTACCGAAGTCGACAATTTCGCGTTCGATGTCTACCGCGGCGAGACCGACGAAGGGCCCTTCACTCGCCTGACCAAGACTCCCGTTCCCGGCGCCGGTACGACCGACGAGCCCACCCGCTACGAGTTCGTCGATGAAACGATCGAGCCCGGCAAGGCGTATTTCTACTACATCGAGGACATCTCGATGACCGGCCAGCGGCGCAAGATCTCTCCCGTTTACGAAGCTCCGCCAAAGGGGACGGCGGCAGGCGCGGCGCAGCCGTCCGAAACTGCAACGGAGTGAACGCTTCGCTCACAGGAAGCCCGATCGCCTGCAAGCGTCCCGCGCTCGGCTTGCGAGCACGCGTTGCGCTCTCGTGCGCATGCGCGGCGCTCACTGGCGCGGCTTCGGCCAATGCCCAGCCGGCGTTCAAGATCAGGGTGGCCGACCATGGCGTCTATCTAATCGCCTACGAAGATCTCGACGCCGCCGGACTGCCGTCCGTGAAACCCGAGACCGCGGGCATCGTGCTACGCAGCCATGGCGAGGAAGTTCCCGTGTGGGTGGACGATGGCGGCGACGGCCGCTTCGGCCGAGGGGACTGGATCGAGTTCGTCGGAAACGGAGTGCGTCGTGAGAACGACTGGCTCGATCCATACCTCAGCCACAACGTCTACGTGCTCGACTGGAACGCAAAGAGCCCGGCGCGACTGCTACCAGGCGCCGCGCCCGCACAAGACGTACCCGTCGCCGGCGACAACGTGTATAGGGTCAGCCGACACCTCGAAGAGGAAGAGTTGCTACCGCGATTTACCGGCCAGCGCGGCGACGAAACCGGCAACGAATGGTACTGGGCCAAGCTGACTCATATCGATGCCCGGCCTTACTCTGTCACCCTCCCCCTCGGCGACCTCGACACCGGCCTCGATGGCAAGGCGACACTGCGACTGAGGTTTCGTGGATGGTCGCGCCAGGCGGGACGGCAGCAAGCGAAGCTGGCCGACCACCGAGTCGAGATCTCCGTCAACGGCAACGCCGTGAAGAGCGCGGAATGGGACGGCACGGACAACCATCTCATCGAAGTACCCGATCTGGCCACGACGCTCTTGCGAGCCGGCAACAACCTCGTCCGGCTGCGCATCCCCGCCCGCGTGCCTGAGGGCACCGAGGATCCGATTGTGGACGTCGTCATGCTCGACTGGATGGAGATCGACTATCCACGCTCGGACTGGATAGATGAACCCCAGACCACGGTTTCGCGTGCAAGCAGCGACGGCGCACAGCGCGCCTTCTTCGACACGCGCTTCAAGCGCGATCTGGCCGTTTATACCGACGATGGGCAACGAATCGCCGATAAGGCTATCGCGGCAGAGGCTCGCGAGGACGGATCGTGGAGGCATAGCTTCGAGCTTCGCGAGCAGGCGCGGGTCTTGGACGTGGTGGCGGATGCCGCGCTACGCGCGCCGCTATCCATCGCGCGAGACGATCCATCGACACTGGCCGGTTCCAGCAACGGCGCCGATTACATCATCATCACCCACGAGCGGCTGGAGGCTGCAATCCAACCTCTCGCCGACTTTCATCGTGCGCGCGGCCTGGCCGTCATCACCGTAGACGTCGAAGACATCTACGACGAGTTCTACTACGGTCTGCCCCATCCCGAGGCCATACGGCGCTTTCTCGCCCACGCGTACAAGAACTGGGCGCCGCCGCGCCCGCGCTTCGTGCTGCTGGTCGGAGATGCGAGCTGGGATACCAAGCACGAGATGGTCGCAACCAACAACTACGACGACCTCCACTTCCGCCCCGGTCTCACCCGCTTCGCGAAGGTCCCGGCCGCACCCTACAAGACGAAGGCGCGACTCAACCATCGCAATCTGATTCCGGCCGGCAACTACAACAGCGGGCAAGGGCACTCGGCCAGCGACAACTGGTTCGTCACCATCGACGGCGACGATTTCTACCCTGACATGGCCATCGGGCGCTTCCCGGTAACCGAGCCCGAAGAAGTGGCGGCCATCGTCAAGAAGACCATCCGCTACGGCGAGGGAAACGACATCGGTCCGTGGCGGCGAAAGATCCTGTGGATAACCAACGAGCAGAAATGGCCGCAGCAGATCTCGGAGCGGCTCGCCAATGAAGTCGGCGCTCGTGGTTTCGCCTCGAGGAAGGTTTACCCCGACTCCTCGGAGGCAAACAACGAACACCATCAGGTCACGCTGCGTGAGGCTTTCGATGAAGGTCAGCTACTCGTGCACTTTCACGGACACGGCGGTCGCTACATCTGGAGAACCGGGCCGCCGGACCTGCGCAAGAATCACGATCTGTTCACCCTGAAAGACCTCGACTTGCTCGAACCGAGCGAGCGCCTTCCGGTCGTGCTCAGTATGAGCTGCTACTCGGCCCCATTCGATCACCCCAACGCCGACTCCATCGGAGAGAAATTTCTGCGGATGCCAGGCAAGGGAGCGGTCGCTGTGCTGGCCGCCTCATGGCGCAACTCACCGGCGGAATCCTTCAGTGCCGCGCTCATGCGCGAGCTCACCAAGCCGGGCACGATCGGCGAGGCGATTCAGCGCGCGAAGAATGAGACCCGATCGCAGGTGCTGGTAGAGCAATACAACCTGCTCGGTGACCCTGCGCTGGAGCTGGCAATGCCGAGCCTCGGCATTCATCTCGAAGCGGAAGGGACCGGCACAGGCGACGCCACTGGCAGTGGTGAGGATGCCGTCGCGGGCGCTGGTGATGGCGGCGAGGGGAACGGTGGTGCCGGTGACGAGGGCGGTAGCGAGAAAGACGGCGCCGGGGGCAGTGGTGGCGGCGGCGACAAGGTCATTCACATAACCGGCCGGACCGATACCGACGACTTTCGCGGAAAGGCGATCGTCGAGTGGTTGGACGGCGACGACGAGATCCTGCTGACCGACGAGCTTGCCGTCAAAGACAACACCTTCGAAGCCTCCTTTGACACCGCTCTGCTGAGCGCCGAGCCGCACCAGGTGCGCGTCTACGCCTGGAACTCAAAGGAAGGGGTGGACGGCATTGGCGCGCTCAACCTCGGTCCTGAGGAAGAAGATGCGACCGAGGCCGAGCCCCGCAGGATCCTGGGCGCGGGCCCAGCTGCTTCACGGGCAAAGGCGCGCGGGTGGCCTGGCCGGCCCCCGCGCCCCCCTGTACAGCAGCGCTAAAGCTTTCGTCTACTTTACCGACAAGCTCTGCAGATCGACCGGAAGCGTGATCCCCACGCCGAAGTAGACGTTGTCCATGCGAATTTGCTGGGTGCCGGACCCCTGGCAGCCCATGTCGACACGTAGGGATTGCGTCGTCCCGGTCGTCGTCCCCGTCGCGTTATAGGAGGTCCAGACGCCGGTTACCGGCGACGGCCCCCCGGCCTGCAACGACGAGGCGACCGGGGCGCCCGAGCAATCCACACTCGAATACTCGTTGACCGTCATGCCGCAACCCAAAGTGGCACCGCCGGCGACGTCCTTGACGCGAACTCCGTAGCCGTACAGCGTCGATGCAGCGGCCGCGGCGCAGGCCGAGGAGATACCGACAGGGGTGCAAGCGGCGCAACTCGACTCGGCAGATCCCGCCAACGGGTCGCCGTCACCCGCGGCATGCGCCGCGGCGCCTCCGAGAATGGTCCAGCCGCTGACATTGAGGTCGAAATCACAGTTCAGGTCTTTGAGCAGATTGGCCGGGTCATTCCGGCAATCGTAGGCGAGCGCGACCGACGTGGTAAGCAGTGCAATGAGCGAAACAAATGCGCAGACGTGAAGAACACGTGTCATGGGATTCCTCCTCTGTTCTCTTTGGCAGTCGTGGGTGCGGGTACTAGTCAAATGCTTCCGGCGGGCACCGAAAGCATCCCCACTAGAACCGCCTTTTGATGACGCCCTCCGGGCGAGCGCCACCGCCCGGAACATATCCAACCTGCCCGGCATCCGTCAAGCGTCTTGCCGTAACGAGCTCGCTAAAGATCGAAGATCACGTGCTCCTCGGTCATGAAGACGCGTGACTCGGAGAAGTCGATGAAGCGGGCCTCGTCTTCGGCCAGCTTCGTGCTTGCTGCCTGGCCGGCCTCCGAACCGAGCGCTTCGGTGAGGATCTCGACGCTGTCCCACCACAGTTCGGTAATACCGTCATAGGGCTCGGCCAACCCACGCTCCGCTTTCATCGCCTGGTTGAGCTCGGGGGTGACGGCATGGCTCTGGATGTACTTCTTGGCGCCAAGCGCGCCGGCGACACTTCGCACCAGCGGTCCATGCTCCTCGAGCCAGTACTTGCTGAAATCCTCGAACGACATGTCCGCCCTCTTGCGAACGCAGTACACCAATTTGATCATCGTCACTCTCCTTCGTTGCCACCGTCCTGCAAAACGATCACTCGCCGGTGAAGTTCGGCTTGCGCTTTTCCTTGAAAGCACGGGGCCCTTCACGGGCGTCCTTCGATGTCATCACTGCCACCGAGACCTCGTTCTCGATCTCCAGGGCTTTGTCCAAAGGCACGCCGCTGGTGCGGACGACGCCTTCCTTGATCTTACTCACGGCCAGCGGGCCGTTCTCCGAAAGCTTGCCGGCCAGCTCGAGAGCCTTGTCCATGAGCTGGTCACGCGGGACGACGTAGTTGAGCAGCCCCATATCGAGGGCCTCGCGGGCCGTGAAGGTGCCGCCGATGAGCAGCATCTCCATGGCCTTGGCGTACGGAATCTGCCGCGGCAGACGGCTGATCGAGCCACCGCCTGGCAACAGCCCGACCTTTGCCTCCGGCGTGCCGAACACGGCGCCCTCGGCCGCGACTCGCAGGTCGCAGGCATTGGTCATCTCGGTTCCACCTCCGAGCGCCGAGCCGTTTACCGCCGCAATCACCGGCTTGTAGAGTTCGAACCCGCGCAGAATCGCATCCGTGAACACCGTCATGTTCTCCATCAGCCTGCGATCCCACTCGTCCTCGGGTTGCCTGGCGCCGGTAATCAGCGGCATCGTCAGCTTGAGATCGCCACCCGCGCAGAAATCCTCGTCGCCGGTTCCCGTGAGGATGGCCACACGCAGATCGAGCGTGTCGCGAAACTCGTACCAGGCCTCCCCCAGCTTGACGAGCATCTGCGGGCTCAGCGAGTTGCGCGCCGCCGGACGGTTCATGGTGAGAATCATGACGCCGTCTTTCTTCTCGACCAGTAGGTGGCTTTGTTCTTCCGCCATGCTTGCTCCTGCTTTGATTTCTCTCGGCCGCCCTGAACACTCTCGAGGCCGTCGGATGCTACATCCGGATCCGTCGTCTGTGCGGGCTAACACAGTCGGCGGCTATTGATAGCCGGCCGCGCGCGTTCTGTCACCTGGCGACCAACGCCGTCTCGGCCTTCAACTCTTCACCGTCTCGGGTAAACCTGACCATGACGCGATCGCCAGGCGAGCGGGACTTCAGCGCAGCCGAGAGATCTCTGATTCCGGCCACCGGCGTGTCACCCAGGGCAACGATGACGTCGCCCGCACGCAGGCCGCAGATTTCGGCCGGCGAGCCCGGCACTGTGCCCGAAAGGCGATATCCCGCGCCGCCGAAGGCGAAGTCGGGGACGGTGCCGAGGCTCACCTTGCGTCCTTGCCGGTCTGAGGAGTCGGACCGGTCCGACGACTGGGACGCCTGCAGCGAGGCCTCCCCTTTTCTCGCCGGCGAGGTAAGCGGCTCCGCGCGGCCCGCCAGATATTCGACAGCCTCCTTTGCCACCGCCGCCACGCGCACCAACCCATCGGCGTCCACGCGATCGGCCGTGTCCGTGGGCCGGTGATAGTCGAGGTGGGGACCGGTAAAGAGTTGTACGGCCGGGACGCCGACGCTCTGAAAACTCGCCTGGTCACTCGAATCGAGCTCTTCGGCCGCCATCTCCACGTCAACTCCGGTCAGGTAGCCGGCGCCCCTGAAGATATGGACCCACTCGCTGGCCGAGGCACCTCCGAGCACCAAGAGCTTGCCATCACCGAGCCGCCCCACGGTGTCGAGATTTACCATGCCGATGCTGCGAGAAGCCGGGTGTCGCGCATGATGTCGTATGTAGTGGCCTGACCCCCGTCTTCCCGCTTCCTCGCCGCTGAAGGCGACGAACACAATGCTACGTTGAGGTGGCGGGCCTTCGGCCAGCGCCCGGGCAAGCTCTAACATCACGGCGACTCCGCTGGCGTTGTCGTCGGCGCCCGGGTGAATGTTTCCATGCTCGTCTTCCCGGACATCAGGCCAACCGAGACCGAGATGATCGTAGTGGGCGCCAACAACGACACTCTGTCCACGCCAGTCGGGGTTGGCTCCGGGTATCACGCCGATGACGTTTTCGAGCCGTACGGTTCCCACCGGTTCGCCGAGGTCTTCTTCCCATGCCTGCGAGAAGCTTCCGTCTTGGTCGCCCGCCGCCGCGAGGCCCGCGGATCGAAACTGCTCGGCCACGTAGATTGCCGCTCGATCGAGACCGTCACTGCCGGCCCCGCGGCCGGCAAGCTCGGTGCTGGCAAGAAAGCGCACTGTCTCCATCATGCGCTGGGTGGAGAAGACGGCCGGAATCGCAACGAGAGGCTCCCGCAACGCAAGGCCGGCCATCTCGGGTCGCGACACGGGCGCAGACGGCGCTCCACCGAGAACTCTCGTTTCTCTCGCCATTCGCAGGACACGTGCCCGCCGCGCGACCCCGGGCGGACCCGCGATTCTCGGAGTCCCGGCACGACCCGCACCGCCACCGGCAACAAACACCGTCATCGGCGAGCCCATGACCGGCCAGCGCCCCTTCGCCATGTTGACCGGCTCGGCCCCCTCGAAGCCCAGATAGCTGTACTTGTGATAATGCGGGAGCTTGCGGCCAAGACCGGGCAGGGCATCAGGACCGTCACCGGCGATGAAGACAATCGCCATGTCCGAATTCTCCAGACTTCTGGCCGTCAGCACCACTGCGTGGTCTGCACGCGGTATTTCGCTGCCCTCCGCACGAACGCCATCTTCTCGAACGGTCACCGGGTAGCCGACCAGGGCAGCCACCACGACGCCGGCAAACCGATTCTCCCACCCGAGCACCACCACCGCTCGGTCCGGCGGTAGGCCGGCAAGCTCGTCGTCCGTCTCGATCGCTACCTCATCGGGTCCGGCGCCGGCCAAGGTTCGTGCGAAGTCCCGGTAGGCTTCCAGCAAAGGCGGCGCAGCGGAGACAGGCAGGACGACCGACATGGTTCGCGCTCCGAGAGCCTGGGAGAGCGCCGGTGGAATCTCGGCGCGGTCGAGTTTGCGGAAAACGTCGAACTCCGGATCGACGTCCAATCTTAGCGGCCGGCCCGGCAACGTCAGCCGCAGCTCTTTCTCCCTACCCTCCATCTCCACCACCGTCTGAACGGCGCGGCTCGTGTCGTCCGTCGTGATGGCGACAGGGACCTGGAGCCGGTACGGGCTGGCCGGCTGGGTCTGCTCGATCACCGCCGAGAGCTCGTATCCGGAGGCGCTTTCCGTAACCTCGACGCGGCTGATGCGCAGCTCGGGGGCGCCGGCCCTGTCGATCCACTGCTCGAACTCCCCAGCCAAATCCTTGCCCGCCACCTTCTCGAAGCTTTCGCGCATCTCGTCGAAGCCGGCAGTGGCAAAGCGGTTGGCTCGATAGAAGTCCTGGATGCCCGCTCTGAACGCGTCGTCGCCGAGTCCTTGGCGTAGCATGTGAAAGAACATCAGGGTCTTACCGTAACCGACGGCTTCGGACGACGAGCTGTGGCGTGAACGGAATTCTCGCAATGGGAAATCGCGGCCGCGGGCAACGTAATCCACATACTTCTGCAGAACGTCACGGCGGTGCTCGACACCTTTTCCACGCTGCTCCTTGATCAAATGATCGGCGAGATAGGCGGTCAAGCCTTCGGCCCAGTTGCCGCTGGCGTAATCGGGGAATACGCCATTGCCCCACCAGTTGTGAAGGATCTCGTGTGGATATGACGAGTGCAGGATGAACGGGAAGCGAATCACCTTCGGGCCCAGCAGGGTGAACGAAGGCATACCGAAGCCCGTCTCCCAGAAGTTCTCGACCAGCGCGAACTTGGCGTAGGGATAACGGCCGATGAGTCTCTCGTACATCGGCAGGTAGGTCGCCGTCGCATCGAGATAGTCCGCGGCCAGGTGTTCATCCGGCGAGCGTAAGAATGCCATCGCTTCGGCCGCGCCCGCAGGCCGCGAGTACTCGGTGTATGCGGAAGCGACCAGAAAGATCTCCTCTTGCGGATGGTCGCATTGCCACCCGACCACCGTCTTGGCGTCCCCGGCAACGTGCTTGCTGCGCCGCCCTTGGCTCACAGCCTCCCAGCCGGGGGGAAGTTCTACCTCCAGGGAGAAGCTCAACAGCTCGCCTTCGACGGTCGGATACCACAGAGACTCGCCGGCGAGGTATGCCCCTTGCTCGGTGATCGTTCCCGGTGTGGCCTTGAAGCCACGCGCGTACTCGCGACCGACCTGCTCGAGAGGATGATCGATGATGCCGCCGTAGCGGAGGGTGAATGCGGCCACCTCGTCGCGAATTATCGCGCGGTAGCGCTCGGCGTGTGTATCGCCTTGCTCTTGCCCAGTGAGCGCGTGGTCCTCTTCACGTTTCAGGCGCACCAGTCCCGTCCCGGCTACGCCAACCTTCCTGTCTACGGCTGCAGATCCCGCGGCAGCCCGCGGCGTGATGGCCACCACTTCGGGCGCGAGACCAGCGTGTATATCGAAGACAAGCTCGGGGCGCATCCTTTCGGGCACGACGATCGTGTCCTCGGCCGAGAAACGATTCTCCTTCGGATAGATGGTTACCCTCAAGTCATGATGAAGTCGCTCTTGCGCCAGGCTGGCGCTGGCGACAACCGCCATCGCAAGCGCGAGGACGCCGTTCAGCGTTGCACGTCTCATCCTCTTCCTGGTTCGAGCGCGGTGGGCGAGCGGCGTCCGGCCGCAATAACGCGACCTCGCGACGCCGGCCTCGTCCGGGATACGACTGCTCGACAATGGAAGAGAGTGGTTCAACGCGCTACTGCCGCCCGCCTTCGATCCAGTCGGCGATGTAGATGTCGGTGGCTCGTGGTTTCTCCGGATTGCGGTTCGAGGCAAAGGCCAGCTTGCCGCCGTCGGGAGAGAACATCGGGAAGCTGTCGAAGACGTCGTTGCTGGTAATTCTCTCCAGGCCGGAGCCATCGACGTTCATGAGGTAGATCTCGAAGTTGTGGCCAAAACGCTGGATGTCCTCGCGCCAGTCGTCCATGTTGCTCGAGAAGACGAGCCGTCGCCCGTCCGGGTGCCACGAGGGCGCCCAGTTGGTGGCGCCGTTGTCCGTCAGCCTGACCTTGTTCGAGCCGTCGGCGTTCATGACCCAGATGTCCAGGGGAAAAGGCACGATGTAATTGCCCTCCATGCATCCGCGCCACTTGTCCTTCTCTTCCTCCGTCTGCGGATACCAGGTGCGCCACACGATCTTGCTTCCGTCGGGCGAGAACCAAGGGCCACCGTCATAACCGACTCGATCGGTGAGACGGCGGACATTCGAACCGTCGCTATTCATCACGTAGACGTCGAAGTCCCCTTCTCTCTTGGAGCCGAACACTATCGTCTTGCCGTCTGGCGCGACGATCGGCTCGGCATCGTACTCGGGGTTGTCGGTTATCCTCACCAGCTCGGACCCGTCGCTGCGCGCAGTGAAGATGTCGTAGGGATGGAGCGGCCACATGTAGTCGGCGCCCGGCACTTCCGGTCGAGGCGGACAGTCGCCCTCGATGTGGCTGGTCGAGGCGAAGGCAATGTTCTCGCCGTCGGGAAAGAAGTACGAGCAGGTGTGAGCTCCATGGTCGGGGCTCACGCGGTGTTTATTCGAACCGTCCACGCTCATCGTCCAGATCTTGTCGCAGCCGTAACCGCCGCGGTCGGACTGGTAGATCAGTTGGCTACCGTCGGCGCTGAAATACGCCTCGCCGTTATCGCCGTCGAAAGTGAGCTGCGTCACCTTTTCAAGGTGCGGTCCGGGCGGAGGGCTTTCGGCCGGCACAGGGCTGATCGCCGTGGAGGCACAACCGTTTACCAGCAAAAGTACCGCTACGATTCGCGCGACTCTCATCGCAGGCGATCCGGCGTTCCCGCGCTTCCGGTCGCTCGGGTGCAACCGCCTCGATTCCCGTTCTCGCGAGTCAGGTTCCTGCATTCTCGACCCTCACAAGTCCGTATTCCCCAGCGTCAGTCATGACACAATCGCCGATGAGACCGTTCCGAGCGGCCCACAGCATGCCAGATTCTTGCCGACGGTGCATGAGGCCAGGCGGTTCCGTGGCCCACGTGTCTGGGAGCGCCGGGAAGTGCCAGGCTCTTGATCGCGAGACGGGCACCGGCGTCGTCAAGATGGAGGTGGCCGAACTTCAGGCAGGTGCAGTTATCGTCGCCACTTGCTGCGTGCAGTCTAGCCTGGCCGCCAGGACGCCCTTCGGCTAAGAAAGACCGCATGCTTCGACCGAAGGGTGACAAGGCCGGCGACTCGCAATCCGGCCGCGAGTCGCGTCCGGCCAGTTCGATCTCACGGCGGGAGTTCATCAAGGCGGCGGGAGGTGTAGCCGCCGGGCTGACGGTGGGGCCGCTCTCGGGATGCAATTCCGCGCCGAGCAAGCCTGGTGTGGTACCCGAGCCGCGCACGCCCGTAGCCTTGGATGCCGACGACAGTTTCCGAGGACACTACGCTCGTCAGTGGACCTGGGACAGTACGGTACGCGGCACCCACAACGTCAACTGCTCACTGCAAGAGAGCTGTGCCTTCGACATATACGTCAAGGACGGCAAGGTCGTACGTGAGGAGCAGGCCGGCGTCTACCCACGAACCAACGAGCACGTACCCGACTTCAATCCGCGAGGCTGCCAAAAGGGCTGCACGTATAGCGAGCTGATGTACAGCGCTCCGCGGGTCACTCGACCTCTCAAACGGGTCGGCGAGCGTGGCTCGGGCCGCTGGCAGGAGGTCTCCTGGGATGACGCTCTCGAGGACATCGCCGAGAAACTGATAGATGCGATAGTAGAGGACGGCCCCGACACCGTCGTCATCGATATCGGCACCAATGTGGTCTCCGAGATTTCCTTCACCGTGTTGCGCCTTGCCGATGCGCTCGACTGCGTGATGCTCGACATGACCTCCGAGGTGGGCGACGAGCAGCAGGGTGCGGCCGTCACCTACGGCGACAACGTCGGCGGGCGCTCGGCCGACGATTACTTCTACTCGGACCTCGTACTCGTATGGGGCGGCAACCCGGCCTGCACGCAGATACCCAACTACCACTTCCTGACCGAGGCCCGCTACAACGGCACGAAGGTGGTGTCTATCTGCCCGGATCTCAACGCCACCGCCATTCACGCCGACATGTGGGTGCCACTCGCGCCCGGTACGGACGGCGCACTGGCGCTCGCCATGGCCAAGGTCGTGATCGACGAGGGCCTCTACGATGCCGATCTGGTTCGCGAGCAGACCGACCTGCCCTTCCTCGTCCGTACCGACACCGGGAGATACCTGCGTGAGGCCGATATCGAGAAGGGCGGCTCGGCCGAGACGCTCTATCGCTACGACCTTGGCAAAGACAGGATCGAGGCAGCGGACATAGCGTCTCTTGCTCTCGGCGGCAGTGTCCCAGCGCTCGAAGGAACTTTCGAGGTGAGCACGCTCGACGGCACAGTCGAAGTGTGGCCGGTCTTCGAGCTTCTAAAGGAGCACCTGGGCGCTTACGCCCCCGAGGCGGCTTCCGAGATGTGCGGAGTGCCGGCCGCAACAATCGTGAAGCTGGCAAGAATGCTGGCCGAGGCCGAAACGGCGGCCAACGTCTCGACCACTTCGATCTCGAAGTTCTACCACGGCGACGCGATGATGCGCGCACAGATCCTCGCCTTCGTCCTGTGCGGTCATCTCGGCCGCAGGGGCTCGAGCTACGCGGTGGCCCCCGTCGTGTTTGCCGACGGCTGGCGCGCCGTCATCGACGACAGCCGCCTCATAAGAGAGGTCGGCTGGCCGTGGATAAGAAAACACGGACTCAGGTTCGTGGCTGATCTGGTCACGGGCAAGGACTGGTACCGCACGGTAAACGGCCTGGTTGGTGCAACCTGCAACGAGGCGAAACTGTACTCCTCGGCCATTCTCTTCTGGAACATCCACGGCGGAGTCCTCGACGTGAGCGGGCGACCCTGGGACCCGTATCTCGAGCGCGAGGTAAAGGACTACGTCGAGGAGGCACTCGACAAGAAATGGCAGTTGCTCGAACCGGCGCCGCCGAAGCAGCCCCGCGTGCTGCTCAGCGTGGCCGGCAACGCCTTGCGCCGCGTGCGCGGCGCCGACCGCGTGCGCGAGGTCCTGTGGCCGAAGCTCGACCTCATCGTGACCTTCGAGCTACGCATGAGCTCGACGGCCACCCAGGCCGATTACGTGCTCCCGGCGGCGGGCGCCTACGAGAAGAGCGATGCGATGGTCATCGCCTTCCTGCAAAGCCCTTTCCTCCACACGACCAACAAGGCCGTCAGCAACGTCGGTGACACCAAGGACGAATGGGAGATAGCCTGCCTGCTGGCCAAGAAGATCCAGGAACGAGCGAAGACGCGAGGCCTTACCACCTTCACGAGCCGGCGTGGCAAGGAACGGCGCCTCGACAAAGTCTACGACCAGCTGACCCGTAACGGAGAGCTTGCCGAAGGGGACGGCGACAAGCTCTCCGAACTTCTGGTCGAAGGCTCGACCAACCTCGGTGGGATAACCTGGCAGGAGCTCAAGGAGAAAGGATTCGCTCCCTTCACCGGCATCGGCCACCACCCAGCCGGCTATGGGCAGGCCGGCGACATCAATAAAGGTGAGACCGTCACGCCGTATACCTGGCACACACGAGACAAGCTGCCTTGGCCGACGCTGTCCGGACGAGTGCAGTTTTACATCGACCACGACTGGTACTTCGAGCTCGGCGAGACACTGCCCACTCACAAGCAACCGCCGAAGGCCGGAGGCGACTACCCTATCGTAATGACCGGCGGCCACACCCGTTGGAGCATTCATGCCATCTGGCGGGCCGACCCCTTGATGCTGCGTTTGCAGCGCGGCGAGCCGTGCATGTGGATCGCCTTCGAGGACGCCCGCGCGCGAGGCATCGATGACGGCGACCGCATAGAGGTCTTCAACGACGTCGGCAGCTTCCCCACGCGGGCCAGGCTTTCCACGGCCATCCGGCCCGGCCAGGCGGT
>PIVZ01000585.1 GCA_003354045.1 bacterium | reverse complement strand
GCAGTGGACGGCACCGATCCCGATGGCGTTCCCAATCTGATCAACCAGGACGGCGCTGACGACGGCTTACTCGGAATCATCGCAGTGCCGGCCGGCATGCGCTTCGGCGTACCGGTCTCGAATGTCGGCGCGCGGGTCAGTATAACCATCGCGCCCGGGGCTCCCAACGTGGAGCGCTACTTGAACGTTCTGATCGATATCAACGGCGACCTCCAGTGGAGGAATGCGGCCGCCGCAGCGGAATGGGTGGTCGTAAACCTTCCGGTCAACGTGGCGCCGGGAACCACCCAGACCCTGGTCGTGCCGTTCGGCATGATACCGAGTGCAGCCATCGCTCCGGCCGCCGGTACATGGTCGCGCTTCACCTTGACGCGAAGTCAGATCGGCGTGGCCGCCACCGCGGCCACCGGTGGCTGGGACGGCAGCGGCGTCTTCGCCTTCGGCGAGACAGAAGATTACCTCGATCCTCCCACAGTCGTGGTGCCGGACTGCACATTCAATGTCACATGCAACCGGCGCGTGCTCGTCATGCCGCACGACGGCGGCGTCCAGAACGTCGGCGTCACTGTGACCATAGGCGGTACGGGCGCGGCCGGGTGCTCGGCGGAGTTCATCAGTGAGGTCGAGCAGCCGATCGGACCGATGGCGGGGATAGGCGTCGTCAACGGTGCGCGACCTGGCGAGATCGGCGCACCCGTTCCTGCGCAGGGCGCCCCCGTCGTCAACCCGGGTGGTGGCACCGTTGCGGTTCCTATCACTCCTACCAACGACGACATCGGACTGATTCAGTCTTTCTCCATCGTCTTCCGGGTCGACGGCTATGATGCGGTCGGTGGCTCGGGCGGCGGCGGCAACAAGATCTGGGGCGCCGCGAAGAACTGCGGCGTCCTCATCCTGCACGATGGTGATTGGCTGTTCGGTGGTCGGGGAATCGGCGGGCCCAACGCGGCGGCGCCTGGAGAGCCGGTGCCGATCCTTCCCGACGGCGGCGGCGATCCGCTGGCTTACGTGACATTCGGTGAGGACCAGAACACCGAGGGCACGATCACCGTAGCGCAGATTGCCGGCTCACCTCCCGGCATCCCGAGCGGCGGCGTGCTCGGCATCACGACGATCACCGAGGTCGACTTTGATGTCGACGGCCATCGAGACGTCATCGATACCGAGATCCTCTCCATGAGTCTTACCGGTCACACCGATACCATGGTCAGCGATCTCGGCCTCTGGAACGAGCTCCAGCTTCAGCCGATCGAGATGACCAGCTATCCCGATGCGTTCTTCCATCTCCATCAGGAGGCTGTGCCGGTGGTCGGCGCCGTCATCGATCCGGTGAACAACATAATCGAGGTCCCGGCTCCGAGCGGTGGCTTCACCGTCTGGGCGATAAGCGCGACCGGATGCGGAGGTCCGGCGGTGCCCGACGGCATAGTCACAGGTAGCGAGGAGTGCGACGACGGAAACACCGACGACGTGGATGCGTGCAGCAACGGCTGCCGCAGCAACTGCGGAGATGCCGAGGTCGAGGCGAGCAAGGCGGTTCTCGGTTGCCGAAAGGCGATCGCGAAAGCCACGGGAAAGCTGGCCAAGACTGCGGACAAGTTGATCGCCAAGTGCCACAAGGCGCAGCAACAAGGAGGCGTCGAGGACACGGTCGACTGCAATGACCTGTCGCAGGCGGATCCGAGTGACAAGATGGAAAAGGCGCTCGAGAAACTGACCTCGTCGGTCGCCAAGAGGTGTCCCGCACCGCTGACCGAGGGTGCCGATCTGCTGCGCAGCTATGCAGTGTGTCCCGTCAGCCCGTGTACGGGAGTTAGCGGTGAGTCGGTGATCGCGGACTTCGAGGAAGTCGGCGCCTGCTTGGGCTGCATAGGTACCGGTCTCGTCGAGACCATGGACGCAGAGAATCTCGGCAACCCGGACCCGTTGCCCGAAGGCCGGGATGCGAAATGCCATCAGGCCATTGCCAAAGGCTACGGCAAGTACCTGAAGACGATTCTCAAGGTGCGCGACAAGTGCCAGCAGCAAAGCGACAAGGAGGGGATCACCGACATCACGGCGTGCTCCACCGCGGACTCCAGGGACAAGATCGAGCGCGCGAAGGATAAGGCCGAAACGCTGGTCGATAAGGCCTGCAAGGATACCGCCCCGGCCGGCATCTCGCCTTGCGCGGCGGCGACGCTGGCGGATCTCAAAGTTTGCCTGGCGGCCAACACGGAGGCCGCAGCTGCCGAGCAGTTCGCCGCGAACTACGAGTTCTGCCCGGTGTTCTGAATCGGGCGCCTCAAGGAGTGGGGACGGGTTCGTTTGCCGGCGGTTCCTCTTCCGTGACAATGCGCACGGGGACGGGGCTGTCGGCATCGAGATGGACGTCGCGCTGCGGGAAGGCGATCGTGATGCCGGCCTCGCGGAACAGGTGGTCGATGCGGAAGCGCACGTCGCTCTCCACTCGTCGTCTGTCCATCATCTCCGGCACGCGCAGCCAGAAGTAGGCACGGAAGGTCAGCGCGTTGTCGCCGAACTCGGTAAAGAGCACCGTCGGAGGCGGTTTCTCCAGAATGCGTCCGTGCTCCTTCAAGGCGTGCTGGATCAACCGGTCCACTTCGCGGGTAGGCGAGCCGTATGCAACACCCACCTCGACCTGCGTGCGTATCACGTTGTCCGAGTGGGTCCAGTTGATGACGTTCTTCTCGAGGAACGACGAGTTGGGCACGATGATGTGAATGTTGTCGAAGGTCCTGATCCAGGTGCTGCGCGCGCCGATTCTCTCGACCCTGCCGTAGGTCCCGTCCACGTCCACGATGTCGCCGACCCGGATCGGCCGCTCCATCATCAGAATCAGGCCGCTGATGAAGTTGTTGACGATGTTCTGGCTGCCGAAGCCGACGCCGATGGCCAACGCACCGCCGACCACCGTGAACGCCGTGAGCGGGACGTTCATTGTCTTTAGCGCCAGCAGCAGGAACAGCGCGATCAGCGCGTAGAAGACAAGACCCTGGATCGACGCGGCCACCCCGGTGTCCATGCCGACCTGTCGGGTCAAGAATCGCGCCAGCAGCCGGCTCAGCCGACCGGATAATATGAAGCCGAGCGCGAACAAGGCGAGGGCACCGACCACCGTCTCGATGGTAAGGGGGTGATCGCCGATCGTGATGAACTCGAAGTGCCAGGCCGCCCAGAACATCTCCAGCAAGGTATCGAGCGGCGTCGGCAGCACTTCGGCCGGGGCGCCCTCGGCCGCTTCCTGGGCGAATGCGGATGCAGGTCCGGCCGAGATCGCTGCCAGCGCAGTGGTGATGTGAGC
>PIVZ01001214.1 GCA_003354045.1 bacterium | reverse complement strand
GTAGATTTTGAAGTCCTGGCGACGGCGTTCCCACCAGTCGCGGGTTATCTGTTGCCATGCAGCGGCAACAAGATCCCGACGCGGTCGTGCGGTCAGGTAGCTGATGACGCTGTTCTCTATGTAGACCGTTGGTTTGCTCATCGAACTTCGCTCATTTCGGCACGCTCTAGCCTAGCTTCTCTGAGGCCGGACGTCAAGACTTTGTGGCTCGTCGATCGTCTCAGGCATCGGACAGCTGCACCCCGCAGCCTCCCAGAAGCACTCTGGTCGGTCGCCGGGGTCCATCGCAGCAGCACTTCGAGAGACTCGATTCGGCAGCCGTGGCCTTGGTCGCGCCGAGGCCACTTGGCCGATGGCGCCCGAGTTGGCGGCACGTCTGGCTCGCCTGCCGGCGGCCGCTTGCAGAAGCGTCGCGGCTCGAAGCGCAGCGATGGCTCACTCAAGCGATCGCCGCCGATCCCGGCTCGATCTCGGGCGAGCACCTCGGCCGGCTCGCCGGCTTCAAGAACTGGAAGCGCCGCGGCACATGGATCAACGTCCTCGCCACTTCGCGCAACGGCCGGCGCTGGGATTCTGGCGCCGTGCCCTCGATCCGCGAAACAGCACCGGCCCTCGAGACAGCAAGCGCGACAACCGGGACAGCAAGCGGGACAGCCGGGCCGTCTCGCCGTACGGACGCCAGCCCGTCCGGTAAGGAGTGGGTCTGTGGTCAGCTCGAAGCCGGCTGTTCTGTTTACGGCCGAAGGGACGCCGCAGAGGAAAAAGTGCCCTCGAGGGCCAAATAGTCGTCAGATTGGCGGGAG
>PIVZ01000584.1 GCA_003354045.1 bacterium | reverse complement strand
GTCTGGCGCGAGGAGCAGGTCGCCGCCTACCCGCAGAGCCGGCCCGACGTGCCCGACTTCAACCCGCGCGGCTGTCAGAAGGGCGCCTGCTTCAGCGAGCGCATGTATGATGCCGGGCGCGTCGAGTACCCTCTGAAGAGGGTCGGCGAGCGCGGCTCGGGACAGTGGAAGCGCGTGACCTGGGAGGAGGCCCTCGACGATCTCGCCGAGGAATTCGTCCGTGTCGCGGCCGAGGAAGGACCGGACCGCATCGTCTGGGACAACGGCCCGCTCTACACCTTCGGCGCCATGGCGGCAGCCCAGGCGCGATTCTCGCACTTCGCCGGCAACGTCAGCCTCGACATGAACACCGAGATCGGCGACGGCCATCGTGGCGCGGCCGAGACCTTCGGCAAGATCGTCTTCGAGCGCTCGGCCGACGACTACTTCAACTCCGACCTCGTGTTGATATGGGGGTGCAATCCGTTCGCGACCCAGATCCCCAACGCTCACTTCCTCATGGAAGCGCGCTACAACGGCACCACGCTGGTCACGATCACGCCGGACTACAACCCTTCGTCGATACACAGCGACATCTGGGTGCCGGTTCGGCAGGGGACCGACGTCGCGCTGGCCCTGGCGATGGCAAAGATCATCATCGACGAGAGCCTCTATGACGGCGCCTTCATCAAGGAACAAACCGACCTGCCGCTGCTCGTTCGCGACGACAACGGGCTGTTCCTGCGCCAGAGCGACGTCGAGAAGGGCGGCGATGAGGACGTCTTCTACTGCTTCGACCAGAAATCGCAGCGTGTAGTCGAGGTAAGCCAGAGGACGCTCGACCTCCGCGGCATAGACCCGGCCCTCGAGGGCAGCTTCGAGGCCGAAACTACCGCAGGCAAGGTGAGCGTGCGGCCGGTGTTCGAGCGGCTCAAGGAGCGTCTGGCCGATTACGACCTGGAGACCGCCAGCGGCATCTGCGGAACCAAGCCCGAGCAGATCGAAGATCTCGCCCGGCGCATCGCCCGGGCCCGCGCCGCCACCAACGTGACCAGCTCGAACTTCTCGAAGTACTACCACGGCAACCTGGTCGAGCGCAGCCAGGCCCTGGTGCTCTCGTTGTGCGGCCACATAGGCAAGAAGGGCGGCGGCTTCGTTGCCTTCCCGTTCCTCACCAACGACGGTTTCGACATGATGGCCCTCGGCCGTCGCAACCTCCTCGGGACGGTCGGGCTGCTGGCCGACATCCTGCCCAAGCAGATAGCCCTCAAGTTGAAGGGTTACACCAACGAGATGATTCAATTCGAGCTCTCTCGTGACTCCTACCGGGAGAACACCGTGTTCACCTGCGGGGTGCTGTTCTGGGCGATACACGGCGGACTGCTCGACTACAGCGGCCGCTCGGCCGAGTGGGACCCCTACATGAAGCGGCCGCTCCAGGAGTATCTCGACGAGTCGCTGGACAAGCAGTGGCAGTACGTGAATCCGCCGCGCGGCGAGGACCCGCGCATGCTGTTCACACTCGGCTCCAACATACTGCGCCGGCTGCGCGCCTACCCACTGGTACTCCAGCACCTGTGGCCGAAGCTCACGCGGATAGCGGTACTCGATTTCCGCATGACCTCGACCGCCATGTTCTCCGACTACGTGCTGCCGATCTCGGCGTGGTACGAGCGTGACGACCACAAGTGGGGCACGCCCTTGATGCCCTTCCTGCACGCCGGGGAAAAGGCCGTAGAGACCGGCGAGGCGTGGCACGAGTGGCGTTTGATCGGCGTGCTGGCGCGCAAGATAAGCGAAATTGCCAGCGCGAAAGGCGTGAAAGATCAGAAGGACGCGCACGGCCGCACGCTCTCACTCACCAAGCTCTACGACGACTACACCTACAACGGCAAGTTCGACGAGAACTCCGAGGCCGAAGTCGCCGCCGAGATCGTGAGTACTTCGACCAATCTGGCCGACAACGACTGGGCCACCCTCCAGAAGAAGGGCTTCACGCGTTTCACCGGCCACGGCGAGAGCCCGGTCTCGATCGGCAACATGACCGACTTCGACGTGAACGACACGATCACGCCGCTCACGCGACACGTCGAGGGCAAGGAGCCCTACCCGACCACGACCAGGCGCATCCAGTTCTACATCGACCATCCCTTCTACGCCGAGCTGGACGAGGTGCTGCCGCGTCACAAGGAACCGCCGATAGCCGGCGGCGACTATCCGTTGCAACTGACCGGCGGACATACGCGCTGGAGCATCCATGCACAGTGGCGCGACGACGCGCTCTTGCTGCAGCAGCAGCGTGGCGTGCCGCTCATAAACATGAGCGTAGAGGATGCCGCCGCGCGCGGCATCGAGGACGGAGAGGAAGTCGTCGTTCGCAACGACCTCGACAGCTTCCGCATCCAGGTAAAGATAACGCCGACGGTCAGGCCCGGCCAGGTCGTCATTTATCATGCGTGGGAGAATTTCCAGTTCGCAGAGGGCAAGGGCTTCCAGAATCTCATGCCGAGCCCCATAAACCCTGTCGAGCTGTCCGGAGGACAGTTCCACCTGCGACCGGTGACGATATGCATGCAGCCCGGTCAGTTCGACCGCGACACCAGAGTAGAAGTCGAGAAGGCATGAAGCGGAGGTAGTAAGTGGTTTCGAAGATATCTCGCCGACAATTCCTGCGTAGCTCGGGCGTGAGCGCCCTCGTGCTTGCCACAACGACATTGCACGAGACGACCTCGAGCCTGTCGGCATGGGCAGATGAACCCATGCGCGGTCCCTACGGGGACTGGCGCGACGTGTACCGCGAGAAGTGGACGTGGGATTCCATAGAGCATTGCTCGCACACGCGCGCCAACTGCATCTCGGCATGCGCGTGGGACGTCTACGTCAAGGACGGCATCGCATGGCGCGAGGAGCAGCCGCGAAGCTATAACGAGGCGCGCGGCGGCGCTCCCGACTTCTTCCCGCGCGGATGCCAGAAGGGAGCCTCCTACAGCGAGCTCATGTACTCTCCTGCCCGGCTGCGCTACCCGCTCGAACGCGTAGGCGAGCGCGGCAGCGGCAAGTGGAAGCGCCTCAGCTGGGACGAAGCGCTCGACCGCATGGCCGACGGCATGATCGACGCCACGCTCGAGCATGGCGCCGACACTGTCATCTACGATCAGGGAACGACCAACGTGGACTTCGGCCCGGGTACGGCCGCGGGGCTGCGGCTGGCGAACATAATCCGCTGCACACACATCGAGGACTGGGCCGGTGTGGGCGACATGCCGATGGGCTGCTTGCAGACCTGGGGAATGTTCAACTGCGAAGGCACCTCGGACGATTGGTTCAGCTCCG